>JAOZQC010000029.1:0-8987 GCA_029932425.1 Planctomycetota bacterium
CTCGCGCACCGCCGGAGAGGGGTCCCCGAGCGCCCGCGCCAGCCCCCGCACCGCCTGCCGGGCCTCCGGCGTGGCCCGCCCCCCCCGGCGGCCGGCGTCCCCCCCGCAGATCCGGGCCAGGCTTCCCGCGGCCGCCAGGCGCACCCGCTCCTCGGGATCGGACAGGAGGAGATGCACCAGGCCGAGCACCGCGTCGCCGCTGCCGAGCGCCGCGAGCTTCTCCGCGGCGCCGATGCGCACGGCGGGGGAGGGATCTCCGAGGAAGGGGAGCAGGGCGCGGGGCTCGTCGGGAAGGGAGACCGCCGTCCCTCCCGGGGAGGGCCCGGATCCCGGTTCCTCCGCGCCGCAGGCCCCCGCGAGAAGGAGGGCCGCGAGCACGGGGGGGAGAAGGGCGCGGGCCGGCATGGTCAGTCCCAGCGGGCCACCTTGCGCTCCCCGCGGATCAGGTCGTCCCAGGTCTCGCGCATCCGGATCACGTCGAAGTAGTCGCCGGAGACCAGGACCTCCGCGGGGCGGGGGCGTCCGTTGTAGTTGCTGGCCATGGCCATCCCGTAAGCGCCCGCGGAGAAAATCGCCAGGAGGTCCCCCTCCCGCACGGGCGGAAAGGGCAGGTCGCGGGCGAAGCAGTCCGCGGTCTCGCACACGGGACCCACGATGTCGGCGGGGGTGCAGACCGCCTCCGCCTCCGCGCTCCCCATCTCCACGTCGCAACGGGCCGGCCAGATCGCGTGGCGGGCGCCGTAGAGCGCGGGCCGGAGGAGATCGTTCATCCCCGCGTCCAGGATGACGAAGCGGCGGTCCCCGGTCTCCTTCACGTAGAGCACGCTCGTGAGGAGGATCCCCGCGTTCCCCACGATGAACCGCCCCGGCTCGATGGCGAGACGGTACCCGGCCCGGGAGATCAGCGGCTGCAGGACCTCCGCGTAGGAAGAAGCCGGGAGGGCCTCGTCCTTCACGTAGTCGATGCCGAACCCTCCCCCGATGTTCACCCACTCCACGGGGTTCCCCGCGTCCCGGCACCGGCCCGCGAACTCCAGCGTCTTCTCCAGGGCCTCCGTGTAGGGGGCCGTCTCCGTGATCTGGGAGCCGATGTGCGCGTGGACCCCGATCAGGCGCACCCCGGCGAGGGAGGGCGTCTCCCGCGCCAGGCGCTCCGCGGCGAGGAGATCGATCCCGAACTTCGTCTCCTTCTTCCCGGTGGTGATGTGGCGGTGGGTGTGGGGATCCACGTCCGGGTTGATCCGCAGGGCCACGTCCGCCCGCACCCCCTTCATCCGGGCCAGGAGGTCGATCTTCCGCAGCTCGGGCTCCGACTCGACGTTGAACATGAGGATCCGCGAGTCCAGGGCGTACTCGATGTCCTCCGCGCTCTTCCCCACGCCGGCGAACACGATCTTCCGGGGATGGGCCCCGGCCTGGAGGGCGCGGAAGAGTTCCCCTCCGGAGACCACGTCGAATCCCGCCCCCATCTCGCGGAGCACCTGGCACACCGCGAGGTTGGGGAGCGACTTCACGGAGTAGCAGACGAGGGTCTCCACCTGGTCGAAGGCGTCCCGGAGGAGGGCGAAGTGCCGCTCCAGGATCCGCCGGCTGTAGACGTAGGTGGGGGTCCCGAGCTTGCGCGCGATGTTCTCCACCGGGACGTTCTCGCAGTGGAGCACGCCGTCCCGGACCTCGTGATGGAAGTACTCCATGGCGGACACCTCGGGCTGCCTGCCTCGCGGGCTCGCGCGGTGCCGTCCCGCGGGCGCGACGCTATCACAGGAGTCCCTCGCGGACAACACCGGCGGGGAAGGCGCGCCGGCGGCGGGCGGCCCTCTCCCCGGGATCAACCCACCAGCTCGGCCTCCTGGGGCGCCAGCTCCTCCTTCAGCCGGTTCATGATCCGGGCGTGGATCTGGCAGACCCGCGACTCGGAGAGGCCGAGGATGCGCCCGATCTCCCGCATGGTGAGGTTCTCGTAGTAGTAGAGCTCGAGAACCCGCTGCTCCTTGCGATCGAGGACGCGGTGGATCAGCTCCGCCACGTCGGCGCGCTGCAGGCGGTCGATCGGCTGCTCCTCGGAGCGCTCCGCCAGGACGTCGAGCCGGTGGAGGGAATCGTCGGCGCCCTCCCCCGACCCGGAGAGGGAGACCACGTTGGTGGCCATGGATTCCCGGCCCAGGCTCCGCACCTCCGACATCCCGATGCCGAGCCGTTCCGCGAGCTCGTGATCCGCGGGGTTGCGCCCCAGCTCGCTGCGCAGCTCCTCCACCGTCTCCTTGAGCTTCTGGGCCCGGTTCCGCACGGGCCGGGGGACCCAGTCCTGGGCCCGGAGCTCGTCGATGATGGATCCGCGGACGCGGACGGAGCAGTAGGTCTCGAACTTGATTCCCCTCTCCAGGTCGAAGGCCTCGATCGCGTTGATCAGACCGAAGATCCCCGCGGAGCGGAGGTCCCGGACGTCCACGCGCCTCGGGAGGCGCGCGAAGATGCGATCCGAGATGTACTTCACCAGCGGCAGGTACTTGAGGATGAGCTGGTTCCGGAGCTCGGGATCAAGGGTGGACTTGTACTTCCGCCAGAGTCCTTCCAGATCTTCCGTCGCCTTCACCACGGTGCGCTGCCCCTTTCGCTCTCGCCCGCCGGCGGGCGCCGGGAAGTCCACTTTCGTTCCGGACCTTCCCCGATCGTCGCCGCGCCTCCGGGCGCTCGCCCACGTCGCACCGAACCGCGCGGGAGCGCGGTCTCCCCGAGACGGCGGATGATCCGCCCCGGCCCGGGATCCGCCCGATCCCGTGCGCGGCGCGGAGAGAGACGGTCCCTCCCATGTCAATCGGGACCCGCCCCGGTCCCCTAGACCGCCTCACCGTGATGGCAATGCCCTTCATGAATCCACCGTGAAGTTTAGGCGCGGCCGCGATCCCGTCAAGGGGAAAAGACGAGAGAAGGGGGAGCAAAGCCGTTGACCCCCCGTATATCGTGGCCCGGCGCCCGGCGCGCGGGCCCCGGACCGACGCGGCTTCCGGGAAAGGACCTCCTGCGGTGCGGGGGGGGCCTGCGCTCGAGGACCGGCCGCCCTCGGCGCGAGATCGCCGAAGCGGGCCCGGGGCGGCGGGGAGTCGACCCTACCCGGGCGTCCCGCTTCGATGCGCGGACGCCGGAAGGTCGGGGGGGGCCGCGCGTCCCGCCGAGGTCGAGGACGGGGAGCCGCGGCGAGTCCCGCCGAAGACGCGCGTCCGGAGGAGGAATGCGGGCCCGGACCTCAGCGGGAGGCGCCGGCCGCGCCTCCCTTCCGGCTCACCTCCACGTACCGCATGCGGAGATCGAAAAGCAGACTCATGATCACCTTCGTCTCCTCCTCGGTGCGGTTCCCCTCCGTCTTCACCCGGAGCATCTCCAGGAGATCGATGGTGTACTTGGCCTGGCCCAGGTCGATCTTCCTCTCTCCGCCCCCGGGAGGGGGAGCGAGTCCCAGGGCGGCCATGGCCTGCGTGGCGAGGGAGTAGCAGAGCACCGCCAGGGTGGGTTCCGGGGTCGTGGTGTCCCCGCTCATGGCTTACCCTCCGTTCTTCCTCCTTCCGTGGTCGATCGAGGCGCGCACGAAGTCCCGGAACAGCGGATGGGGAGCGGTGGGCTTCGAGCGGAACTCCGGGTGGAACTGGACACCCACGAACCAGGGATGGTCGGCGAACTCCACGATCTCCACCAGGTCGAGCGCGGGGTGGATCCCCGTGGTCCGGAGCCCCGCCTCCCGGAGCGCTTCCCGGTAGCGGTTGTTGAACTCGTAGCGATGCCGGTGCCGCTCCTGGATCTCCGCCTCCGCGTAGGCCCGCCCCGCCGCGGAGTCCGGCTCCACGCAGCAGAGGTAGTTGCCGAGCCGCATGGTCCCTCCCTTGTCCGTGATCGTCCTCTGCTCCTCGAGCAGGGAGATCACGGGATGGGGCGTGTCCGCCTGGAACTCCGTGCTGTGGGCGCCCTCGAGTCCCGCCACGTGGCGCGCGCACTCGATGGTGGCGCACTGCATGCCCAGGCAGATCCCGAAGAAGGGGATGCGCCGCTCCCGGGCGTACCGGATCGCCTCGATCTTGCCCTCGATGCCGCGCTCGCCGAAACCGCCGGGGACGAGGAGGCCGTGCACCCCCGCGAGCATGGCGTCCGGGCCCCGGGCCTCCACGTCCTCGGAGGAGACCTTCCGGAAGCGCACGCGGTACCGGTTCGCGATGCCCCCGTGGGCGAGAGCCTCGTAGATCGACTTGTACGCGTCGTGGAGGGCGATGTACTTCCCCACCACCCCGATCTCCACCTCGCCGTCCGGCTCCCGGATCCGCTCCAGCATCCGGCCCCACTCGTCCAGGTCCGGCTCCCGGGTGCGGTCGAGCCCCAGGTGCTCCACGATGAGATCGTCCAGCCGCTCCCCGTGCAGGATGAGGGGGACCTCGTAGATCGAGTACTCCACGTCCTTCTCCTCGATGACCGCCCGCGGAGGGACGTTGCAGAAGAGGCTGATCTTCTGCCGGTGCTCCTGGGAGAGGGGCATCTGGGTGCGGCAGATCACCACGTCCGGCTGGATCCCGATCTCCCGGAGCTTCGCCACCGAGTGCTGGGTGGGCTTCGTCTTCATCTCCCCGGACGCGCGGAGGTAGGGGAGGAGCGTGAGGTGGATGTACATCGTGTTCCCGCGCCCCTCGTCCAGCCCCATCTGCCGGATCGCCTCGAGGAAGGGCAGCCCCTCGATGTCTCCCACCGTGCCCCCGAGCTCCGTGATCACCACGTCCACCTCGCCGTTCACCCGCCGGATGCAGCTCTTGATGGCGTCGGTGATGTGCGGCACCACCTGGATGCACGCGCCGAGGTAGTCGCCGCGCCGCTCCTTGCGCAGCACCTCGTTGTAGATCTGGCCGGTGGTGTAGTTCGAGTGCTGGTTGATCACGGCGTGCGTGAACCGCTCGTAATGGCCGAGGTCGAGGTCGGTCTCCTCCCCGTCGCTGGTGACGTACACCTCCCCGTGCTGGAAGGGGTTCATGGTGCCCGGGTCGACGTTGATGTAGGGGTCCAGCTTCTGCATGGCGATCTTCAGGCCGCGGGCCTCGAGGAGCAGCCCGATCGCCGCCGAGGTGAGCCCCTTGCCCAGGGAGGAGACGACGCCGCCGGTGGTGAAGATGTACTTCGGCATGACCTTCCTCTCGTCCTTCATCGTTCCCGGGGCCCCGCCGCCTGCCGGCGGACGAAGGCCCGGTAGCCCTCCGGGGTATCGATGCCGGGCGGCGCCCGGTCCACGCGAAGGATCCGGATCCGGATCCCGTTCTCCAGGGCGCGGAGCTGCTCCAGGCGCTCCGTGCGTTCCAGCGGCGAGACGGGAAGCGCCGCCAGCCGGAGGAGCGTCTCCCTCCGGTAACCGTAGATTCCCAGGTGATGCAGGGGCCGGGCGGGGCCGTCCCCGTCCCGGTCGAAGGGGATCGGGGCCCGGCTGAAGTAGAGGGCGTCGCCGCCCGGTCCCGCCACCACCTTCACCACCGCCGGGTCCCGGGGATCCTCCCCCGGGGAGAACGGCGCGGCCAGCGTGGCCATGGGAACCTCCGTCTCCTCGAGAAGGGCCGCCAGCCGGTCGATGTCTCCGGGATCCATCTCCGGCTCGTCTCCCTGGAGGTTTACGAAGACCTCCTCCCCGGGCATCCCCGCCGCCACCTCCGCCACCCGCTCCGTCCCGCAGCGGCAGGTCTCCGAGGTGAGGACCGCCTCCCCGCCGGCCGCGGTCACCGCCTCCACGATCCGGGGATCGTCCGTGGCCACCAGGGCCCGGGTGATCCGCCGGGCCCCGCGGGCCCGTTCCAGCACGTGGACCACGAGGGGCTTCCCGGTCTCCGCGAGGAGGGGTTTTCCGGGCAGCCTCTTCGAATCGTACCGGGCGGGGATGACGAGGACGGCCAACGCACCTACCGCCGGATCGGGTACTTGGGCCGGGGCACCCGGAAGATGCGGTCGCTCTGCGGCGCGCTCGGCTGGAGCCAGTAGGTGGAGTTGAAGACGTGCATGAGGAGGACCTTCAGGTCCCGGCAGATCCGGGGCACGGGCGAGGGCTGCGCCCCGGCGCCGCGGCGGAAGACCAGCGCCCACTTCTCGTCGTCCAGGGTCACGGAGATCACGTAGTGGCCGTCCCCCATGGCGTAGGAACGCGCGTCCTTCCCCTTCTCCGCGTACTCGTAGAAGTCGTACCGCCGGAACGCCTCGAGCACGTTGCCCATCACCTCGTCGTCCACGGGCTTCACCGTGCGGTAGGCCCGGGGGTTCGCGTACATCTTCGGGAGCTCGGGGGAGCTGCGGTTGATGAGTCCCAGGTGCTGGGGCCCGTACCTGGGGTCGAGGTTCCGCCACTCCGCCCGGATCCTGCGGCCGGTGACGTTCGCCACCGGGGCGGGCGCGGGGGGCTCCCCGGGCTCCCCGGGGGTCTTGGGGTCCGGCTTCGAGGGGCCTCCGCCGGCGCACCCCGCCAGCAGGAGAACCAGGGTCGGGAGGAAGAGGTTCGAAGGTTTCATGGCGGTCCCACGCGGTCTCTTTCCGGGGCGACGGCGGATTCTACCCCGCCCCCCACCCGCCCCCCACGAAACAAGGGCCGCGGGCGGGCGCCCCGCCGTTCGTTGATTCGTGCCGTCCGATGCCCTATTCCCCTCTTCCATGAATACGAAACGGTCACGCCCGCGGCTCGGCCTCCTGCTCCTCCTCGCGCTGCTCCCCGCGGCCTGCCTCTCGCCGTCGCGGGCGAGGACCGACACCGTCCTCATCTTCCACACGAACGACCTGCATTCCGCGCTGCGGCCGGACGGAAAGGACGGGGGAGGGCTCGCGCGCATCGCGGGAGCCGTGGAGGCGGCGCGGTCCCGCCGTCTCGACGTGCTCTACCTGGACGCCGGGGACGGCGTGACGGGGGCCCCCGTCTCCACGCTCTTCCAGGGGCGGCCCGTCTTCCACGTCCTCTCCGTGGCGGGCCTCGACGCCATGGCCCTGGGAAACCACGAGTTCGACCACGGGTGGCGGAGGATCTCCGACTACCGCCGCCTGGCGGTCTTCCCCCTCCTCTCGGCGAACGTCCGGGGTCCCGGGGGCGCCCTCCTCGCCGACGCCCCCTACGTCGTCCTCGACGCGGACGGAGTGCGGGTGGGGGTGATCGGCCTCACCACGGACGAGACCCCGAAGCTCACGGCCCGGGGCCTCACCGAGGGGGTGGTCTTCGAGCCCCCGGCGCAGGCGCTCCGGCGGGTCCTCCCCGAGGTCCGGGCCCGCTCCGACATCGTGGTCGTCCTCTCCCACCTCGGTTACGAGGCGGACCGGGCCCTGGCGAGCGCGGTGCCGGGCGCCGACCTCATCGTGGGGGGCCACTCGCACACCGTGCTCCCGGAGCCCGTCCGGGTGGGAAACACGCTCATCGTGCAGGCCGGATCGCGGGGCCGGTTCCTCGGGCGGCTCGAGCTCCTGGTGGACCTCCGCCGCGGGAGGATCCTCCGGGCCCGGGAGAAGCTCATCCCCGTCACCGCCGACCTCCCGGTGAGCGCCGCCGCCGCCGTGGCGGTGCGGGACTGGGAGGACCGGGTGCGGGCCCGCGTGGACGTGACGATCGGCCGGGCGGCGGCGCCCCGCGACCCGGCCGCCCTGAAGGAGGCCGTGGAGCGGATCTACCGGGAGGCGCTCGGCACGGACCTCGCCTTCCAGAACCCGGGCGGGATCCGCGCGGAGCTCGGGGCCGGGCCCATCACCATCCGCGCGATCTGGAAGGTGCTGCCCTTCGACAACACGCTCGTCACGCTCCGGGTCCGGGGCGCGGACCTGCCCGACGAGCTCCGGGCCCGGGTCCGGGACCTCGATCCCGCCCGCGTCTACACCGTGGCCACGAACTCCTACGTGGCGGCCCACCTCGAGGAGTACTTCCCGGCGGGGGTCGAGGGCTCGAAGGAGACGGGCCTGCCGATGCGCGACGTGGTGATCGAGGCGGTGCGGCGGCGCGGCGATCTTCCCTGAGCCCGGTATTTGATGATTCCGTGACCCGGAGGGCGTACTTTCGGGATCATGCGAGTCCCGCCGAGAAGCCTCCTGCCCGCCCTCCTCTGCTGTCTCGCCGCCGTCGCCCGCGCCGCGGACGACCCGCCCCCCTCCCCCCTCCCGGAGGGCGTCGCCGCCGTGGTGGGCGGGCGGACCGTCTCCACCGCCGAGCTGGGCGCCGCCCTGGTCCGCCGCTACGGGGACTCGGACACCGGACGCAAGATCCTGGAGGCCGAGACCGAGCGGCTCCTCGTGGCGGACGAGGCCCGGCGCCGGGGCGTCACCGTCACCGAGGCCGAGGTGGACGCCTACGTGAAGAAGGCGGAGCAGGACGTCTTCGTCCACTCCCGGGGGAAGCAGACCCTGGCGAAGCTCATCGAGTCCCAGGGGCTCACCATGGCGGACTTCCGGCGCGGGGCCCGGGACTACGTGCTGCGCCAGAAGCTCGCCGCCGCGGACCTCGAGGCCCCGGGGGACGTGGGCCCGGCCCAGCTCGCCACCTGGGTGGAGGCCCTGAAGCGGAAGCACCCCGTGACGATCGGGGGGAAGGACCTCCCGGCCGGCGTCTTCGCGAAGGCGGGGGACCACCTGATCCGGGAGGCGGAGTACGGTCGCCTCCTCATCCGGGAGCTGCCCGGGGCCCGCGTGGAGGGGGCGCTCTGGGACATCGTGCTCTCCCGGGCGGTGGAGGCGAAGCTCGCCGCCGCCGGCGTGGAGATCACCCCCGCGGACATCGACGCGGCCGTGGAGGACCTCCGCCGGAGCTTCCGGGAGGATCCCCGCTTCAAGCACACCACCTTCACCTTCGAGCAGTACGTGAAGACGGTGCGTCACGTGACCCTGGACGAGCTCCGGCGGGACCGTCTCTTCCTGGCCCAGGTGGGGCTGGCCAAGCTCCTGCGGAGCGAGCTCACGGGCGAGGAGGTCCGCGCGTACTACGAGAAGCACCGGGGCCGGTACGGGGAGGTCCGCAC
>JAOZQC010000029.1:8997-14138 GCA_029932425.1 Planctomycetota bacterium
CACCGTCCTCCACCTCCTGGTGAAGGCCGATGACCGGCCGGGGGCGTTCGGGGCGCGGCGCACGCGGAGCTACAAGGAGGCGAGGGCGATGATCGACGCCCTCTACCGGAGCTACCTCAAGGGGAAGCCGTTCGAGAAGCTCGTGGAGGAGTCCTCCGAGGACCGCTCCACCTACCTGCCGCCGGACCGGCTCATCACCGTGAACCGGGAGACCCCGATGCCGGAGCCCCTCCGGGACGCCGTCTTCGCCGCCCCCCTCTCGGAGGTGGTGGGACCGATCCGCACGGTGTACGGCTACCACCTGGTGAAGGTGGTGGACCTGAAGCCCACCCCCACCTACGAGGAGGTCCAGCCCCGGGTCGTCCGGGACCTCGTCCGCGAGAAGCGGCGCAACGCCCTCCTCCGGATCCGCCAGGACCCGTCCATACGCCTGGCCTCCTTCGGCCGGTAGCACCCGCCCGCCCCGCCGGGACGCGCCCTTTCTCCGGATCCCGCCGCCCCCGGCCCCCGTCCGCAACCGCGGCGGCGCCCGGGAGATCGCGGATCGGCGGTTCCTGTTGTAGAATCCCTTTCGTGAAGCGTCTCGTCGTGCTCCTCGTGCTGGCGGCCCTGGCGACCGCGGTCCCCGCCGCGGACGATTTCCAGGCGTTCCGCGACTCCTTCCGGGCGGCCTTCGGCCTCATGCCCGGCATGGGCGAGCCCACCGCGGAGGACCGCCTGGCCGCCGTGGAGTCCCTGGCCACCTTCAAGAACGAGGACTCCACGAGGCTGCTCATCCTGGGCGTCCGCCTGGAACAGGAGCGGATCGAGGCCCTCCAGGCCCGGCGCGAGCTGATCCGCACGGGGCGGGACCGCTCCCTCCGGGGCGCCCTGCCCGGTCCCCACCTCCTCGCGCTGAAGAAGCAGATCGACGCCGAGTACCGCGTCCTGGAGACCATCGAGGAGGCCCTGTCCCGGCTCAGCGACCGGGACGCCATCGCCTACCTCGCCTCCGGCGCCCTCCTCCGCAACCGCTTCTGGAAGTGCCGGACGGTGGCGGCCCGGGCGCTGGGGGCGATCGGGCAGAGAGAGCGGATCCCGGCCCTCGTGAAGGGGCTCGGGGACCGCGACCCCCGCGTGCGGACCGCGGTGGTCCTCTCCCTCGGGGCGATGCGCTCCGAGGAAGCGCTCGCCGACCTCCTGAAGATGCTGAAGGACCGGGACTGGACCGTCCGCTCCGCCGCCGTGGACGCGCTGGGAAAGATCCTGGATCCCCGGGCCTTCGAGCCCCTCCTCGCCCTCATGGAGAGGGAGCGGGGGCGCCTGGCCGCGGACTGCGCGGAGGTGCTGAAGAAGCTCACCGGCGAGGATTTCGGCGTCTCCCCCGCCGCCTGGCGGAGCTGGTGGAAGGACCACAAGAAGCGGGTGCTCGCCGGGAGGAGGCCGCCGGCCCGGCCGCGGCGGGAGAAACCGGGGGAAGACGACGCGCGCTACTACCACGGGATCCCGGTGAACTCGGCGCGCACCGTCTTCATCATCGACGTCTCGGAGTCCATGTCCTACTCCTCCACGGAGTTCACGAAGAAGCCGAAGGAGGGCGAGCTCTCGAGGTTCGAGCTCGCGAAGCGGGAGCTGATCCGCGCCGTGCGCAACTACAGCCCGAAGAGCACCTTCGACCTCATCGCCTTCCACACCGTGGTCAAGGTCTGGCGCCCGCGGATGGTCCCGGCCACCCCCGCCATGAAGAAGGACGCCGTGGACTGGATCAACACGCTGCGGCCGATCGAGACCACGAACATCTACGCCGCCCTGGAGGCGGCCTTCCGTCTGGGGGGGATGGGGGTGGGCGACCGGTACTACGAGCCCCGGGTGGACACGATCTACCTGCTCTCGGACGGGGCCCCCACCAACCGGGACCGCACCGACGACGATCCCGAGCGCATCCTGCGCGCGGTCCGGGAGTGGAACCGCCTGGGCCGGATCCGGATCCACACCATCGGTCTCAAGGGCCACAGCGCCGACTTCATGTCGCGCCTGGCCCGCGAGAACGGCGGCACGTACACGGTCCGGGAGTGATCGGGGGGCCGCGGCCCGCGCCGTCCGGACCGGAGGAACTCCCGGATCCGATCCCGGCCGGGGGCGCCGGTTCCTTCCGGGCCGATGGCGCGGAGCGCCCGGGCCGCGAGATCCGCCGGGGCCGGGGCGTCCGGACGAGGAGTGCGGGTCAATGCGCCTTCAGCCGGCGGGTCCACTCCTCGATGATCTTCTCCCGCCCGCCGTGCATGAAACGGTAGAGAGCGTCCGCCTCCTCCTCCGGCTTCGCACCCCGGTCGAGGACCGCGGGGGGGAAGCCCTCCGCGCGGCCCGTGATCTTCACGAGCTCGCGGATCGCCCGCCTCACGTTCTCGGGGTCCGCGTGGCCGAGCTGCTTCACCAGGTGCGGGAGGCGGTCCCGGTCCGTGTAGCGGGGCGGGAACTCCGCGACCCACCGGTCGACGGCCTCCCGGCGCCGCGCCTCGTCGTTCATGAAGGCCTGCACCACCCGCGACCGGTCCCCGGCCTTCTTCGGCCACCGGTAGGCGTTCCACTGGGCGTCCGTGAACCCGTAGTGGCGCCGGGTCAGCCGCACGAGGGCCACGAGGGCCTTCTCCACCACGATGGGGTCCGGATCGGAGAGACACCAGGCGAGGAACGGCACGAGGTCCTTCCGGCGGTAGACGTCCACGGCCTCCGCCAGGTCGCCCTTGATGGAGGAGAAGGAGTCCTCGGCGAGGTACCGGATCCTCTCCATGAGCACCGGGGCGCGCTTGGCGATGAGCGTGTCCACCGCCCCCCGCCGCACCGTCTCCTTGGGATCCTCCAGGAGCCGGGTCAGGATGGGGATCACCCGGGGGTCCTTCACCTCCCGGAGGTTCTCCGCCAGGGCCTGCCTCACGAAGGGGTTGGAGTCGCGGGACGCGGCCTCGAACACGTCCAGGGCGTCCGCGGCCCCTCCCCCGGCGAGGGACCGCACCGCGTACATCCGGACCATCCCGGACTCCTTCTCGCGGCGCAGCACCGTCCTCAGGGCCTCGCGGACCTTCGCCTCCCCCACGTAGGGCCGGCAGGCCCGGGCCGCCGTCTGGCGGTTGTCGAGCAGGCGGGCCAGCTCGTTCTCGTCTTCCGGCTGGTAATCCGTGAGGAGGACCTCCGCGAGCACGTCCGCCATCCGCGGATCCCGGTAACGGCCCGCGTCGCTCAGCGCCTCCGCGAGCCGGGGGGCCGCGGGCTCCCGGGCCCAGTCCCGGAGCACGGCCAGCACGTCGTCGGGGATGGGCCCGGGAGGCACGGAGTACCCCATGCGGAGGAAGGCCTGCGCGGCCGACCGGCGGACGGAGGGCTCCTCGCTCCGGAGCGCCCGGCGGAGCAGGTCCCGGCCGTAGAAGGGCTCCCCGTAGGCGATGAGGGAGAGCCTGAGCTGCGCCTCCAGAGAGCGGCCGCCGCGGAGGATCGCCCGGCCCAGCGCTTCCCGGTACCCGGGTCCCAGGGCCCGGATCTCGCGGGCGGCCGCCTCCGGCTCGTCGTCGAGACCGCGGAGGATCCACCACAGGCGGATGTCCCGCCCCGCCGCCGCGGAGACCGCCCACGCCGCGAGGAGCACCGCCACCGCGAGGGTCACCCACTTCCGCCGGCCCTTCCAGACCGGGGCACCGATCCTCGAGAGTCTCATGGACCACCTCCCGCCCCGGCCCGATTGTAATCGGGCCTCGTCCCGGCCGGTGAACGCGTTTTCTGACGGCGGGGCCGGGCGCCCGCGCACAATGGGTCCGGAACGCCCGATGAGACCGGAACCCGACCGCCAGAACCTGGTCCGCCACCGCTTCCGCGCCACCCGGGTGGATGCCGGGACGCGCCTCGACAAGTTCCTCGTGGTGCGCTTCCCGGGCTACAGCCGGACCCTGCTCCAGAAGTTCGTCCGGGAGGGGCACGTCCTGCGGAACGGGAAACCCACCCGGCCCGGGCGGATCGTGGAGGAAGGGGACGTGGTCTCCGTCCGCCTCCCGGAGCTCACCCGGCCGTACGCCATCCCCGAGAACATCCCCCTCGACATCCTCTACGAGGACGAGATCCTGGCGGTGGTGAACAAGCCCGCGGGGCTCACCGTCCACCCCGGGGCCGGGCAGCGCCGCGGCACGCTGGCGAACGCCCTGGCCTACCGGTTCGGCGAGCTCTCCAACGTGCAGGGCCAGCTCCGGCCGGGGATCGTCCACCGCCTGGACAAGGACACCTCCGGCGTCCTCCTGGTGGCGAAGACGGACGAGCACCATCATCTCCTCGCCCGGCAGTTCCGGGAGAGGACGATCCGCAAGGAGTACCTGGCGGTGAGCCACGGGGTGGTGGAGCTCGACTCCGATCTCATCTCGCTGCCCATCGGCCCGGACCGTCACCGCCCCATGCGGATGGCCATCCGCCACGACGTGGGCCGGCCCTCGGACACGTTCTACGAGGTGCGGGAGCGATTCCGGCGCTGCACCTTCCTCCGCGTCCGCCCGAAGTCGGGGCGGACCCACCAGATCCGGGTGCACCTCGCCGCCCTGGGCCACCCGATCGTGGCGGACACTCTCTACGGGGGGAAGATCGGGGAGTTCGCGGGCATCGTGGACCGCCAGATGCTCCACGCCCACCGGATCACGTTCCGCCACCCCCTCTCCGGGGAGGAGGTGACGTTTCGGGCGCCGATACCGCCGGACATGGAGCGGCTCCTCGAGACTCTCCGGGAGGAGGAGCCCGACCCGTGACGAGGTTCAGCCGTCTTTCCCTTGGCCCCCCTTCCCCCTTCCGCTAGGAATGGCCGCCATGAGCGATCCACGCGAATCGCGGGAGCACCGGCGCTCCCGCGACCGGAAACCCGACGAGGACGGATCGTCCGTTCCCGAGCCCCGGCGTCCCGAGCCCATCCCCACGCCCCGTCCCCCGGAGTCCGCGGCCCGGCCGGGCCGCCTGCCCGAGCTGGACCGCGAGGCGATCGCGGCCCGCGAGGCGGGCATCTACGACGAGGCCGGGGACGACCCCGCCCCCGAGCCCCGGTCCTCCCGGGAGAGCCGGCGCTCCCGGCCGCGCCGGCGGCGGCGCTCCTCGTCGCGGCGCGCCCCGCCTCCCCCCCCCGCGGAGGAGCCCGCGCC
>JAOZQC010000403.1:0-261 GCA_029932425.1 Planctomycetota bacterium
AAGTGAAGCTCCTCGATCCTTCGGGATCCGCGGCGTCCCGCCTTGCGGAGGGAGGGACCCTGGCGGGGCGGCGGCTCCTCTTCCGCGAGGAGCGGGTCCAGGAGGACACCTACCTCGACACCGCGGACCGGGCCCTTTGCCGGGAGGGCCGGGCGCTCCGCCTCCGGGAGCGCGGGGGACGCCGCATCTACTCCCTGAAGACCCTGCCGGGCGACGGACCGGGAGGGGCCGTGATGGACCGGGAAGAGGTGCGCGTGGAGG
>JAOZQC010000403.1:271-3793 GCA_029932425.1 Planctomycetota bacterium
GGTCCGCGTCCGGTCGGAGAACTTGGACTTGGCCGCGGCGATCGCGCGGCTCCTGCCCCCCGCCGCGGAGACGGACGCCCTCCGGCCCCTGGTCCGGATCGTCACCCGGCGGCGCCTCTTCGATCTCGAGGGGCTCGGGGGACCGGCGGCCGAGCTCTGCCTGGACCGCTCCACCGTGTACCCGGGGACGGGCGGCGAGGCCGCGGGGGAGTTCCGGGAGATCGAGGTGGAGGACCGGGGCGGGGGCCGGGACCTGCTGCAGCGCGCCGCCGCCGAGCTCACCGACCGCTTCGGGCTTCGTCCCTCGGAGGTGAGCAAGCTGGAGAGAGCCCTGGGGATGCTCGGCGGGGCGGGGGGACACTCGTGACCACCTTCCTCCTCGAGGCCCCCCGGCGATGGGAGGACGCGGAGCGGGTCCTCCGCGAGCGCTTCCCCCTCGTGAAGGGTCGCGTCCGCCGGGGCGCCGTCACGTTCTACGACACCTTCGACGCCCGGATCCGGAAGGACGGGGGTTCCCTCTCCTTCGACGGTGCGGAGTGGACCTGGCGGGGGAAGGACGGGTCGATCCGCCACCGCCTTCGCTGCGGGACGCCTCCCGACCTCGCCGCGAACGTTCCTCCGGGGTCCTTCCGCGACGCCCTGGAGAAGGTGGTGGAGATGCGTCGCCTCCTGCCCCTCGTGGAGGTCCGGGAGGAACACCGGGAGATCCGGGTCCTCGACGACCTCCAGAAGACGGTGGCCCGGCTCGTGGTCTCGCAGGGCACCGCCCGGGAGCCGGACGGGTCCCGGTCCGCGGCTCTTCCCACCCGCCTGTCCGTCCGCGCCTTGCGCGGCTACGAGCGGGAGGGGGAGCGGATCGAGCGGCGCCTTGCCGCCGCCGGGCTCGCGCCCGATCCCCGCGATCCCCTGGAGGCGGCGCTCCAGGCCTTGGGCCGGACGCCGGTCCCCTACTCCTCGAAGCTGGAGATCCGCCTCGAGCCCGGGATGCCCCTGGCCAAGGCGGTGCGGGCGATCCTCGGACGGCTCCGGGACACGCTGCTCGCCAACGAGGACGGCGTGCGCCGGGAGATCGACACCGAGTTCCTCCACGACTTCCGGGTGGCGGTGCGGCGGGCGCGATCGCTCCTCGGCCAGGTCCGCGGGGCCCTGCCCCCGGAGGCCCAGGAGAGCTTCCGGGCCGAGCTCGCGTGGCTCGGAAAGAGCACGAACGCCGCCCGCGATCTCGACGTCTGGCGGCTCCGGCTCCAGGCCTGGCGGCGGGAGCTCCCGGAGGCCGCGGACCGGAGCCTCTCGCCGCTGGCCTCGCTCCTCGCGAGCCGGCGGCGGGAGATCCAGCACGCCCTCCTCGAGGCCCTGGACTCCGAGCGCTACCGGAGGCTCCTCGCCGAGTGGCGCAGGCTCGCGGAGGGCCCCGGGGAAGGGCCCGAGGGCCCGCGGCCGGTCCTTCCCGCGGCGCGGGAGCGGATCCGGAAGGTCTACCGGAAGGTCCGCCGCGAGGGCGGCGCGATCACGGGAGCCTCGCCTCCCGAGGCGCTCCACCGCCTGCGCATCCGCTGCAAGAAGCTGCGCTATCTCCTGGAGTTCTTCCGCAGTCTGTTCCCGGAGGAGGAGATCGGCCCCCTGGTCCGGGTCTTCAAACGGCTCCAGGATTGCCTGGGCGACTTCCACGACGCCGTCGTGCAAAAGGGATCTCTCGAGCAGTTCGCGAGGGAGCTCGGCGGCGGGGAGAAGCCCCCGGTGGAGACCCTGCTCGCCATGGGGCGTCTCTCCGAGCGGCTGGACCGGGCGGCGGCCCGGGAGCGGCGCCGCTTCCGGGAGCGCTTCCGGGAGTTCGACGGCCCGGAGAACCGCGCCCGCTTCCGCCGGATCCTCGGGGAGGGAAAGCGGGACCGGGAGAACCCGGCGGAGGAAGACCCCGGAGGACGGCCCCGGTGAAGGTCCTGGCCACCTACAACATCAAGGGCGGCGTGGGAAAGACCGCCGCCGCCGTGAACCTGGCCTACCTGGCCGCCCGGGACGGCGCTCCCACCCTCCTCTTCGACCTGGATCCCCAGGCCGCGGCCACGTTCTACCTCCGCGTGAAGCCGAAGGTGAAGGGGGGTGGGCGCCGGCTCATCCGGCGGAAGAAGAAGATCGGTCCCCTCATCCGGGGCACGGACTGCGAGGGCCTGGACCTCTTGCCCGCGGACTTCTCCTACCGGCACCTGGACCTCTTTCTCACGAAGACCAAGAACCCCGCCAGACAGCTCCGCCGGGTGTTGAAGCCGCTCCGGAAGGAGTACGAGTTCCTCTTCCTGGACTGCCCTCCGAGCATCTCCATGGCCTCCGAGAGCGTCTTCGGGGCCGCGGACGCCCTGCTCGTGCCCACCATCCCCACCACGCTCTCCCTCAAGGCGCTGGAGCAGCTCACCCGCCACCTCCGCAAGCGCGGGCCGGCGCGCCTCGCCGTGCTCCCCTTCCTGTCCATGGTGGACCGGCGGAAGTCCCTTCACCGCGAGCTCGCGGAGCGCTGCCGCCGCGACCATCCCGGCTTCCTGGAGACCGCGATCCCCACCTCGAGCCGGGTGGAACAGATGGGGATCCGCCGCGCCCCCCTGCCCGTCTTCGCGGGATGGAGCCGGGCGGCGCGCGCCTACGAGGCGTTGTGGGAGGAGATCCGGACGCGCCTCGACCTCGGCTCGGCGGCGGAGTAGCATGTCCCCTCCCTGAACCGAACCACCCCGATCGACAGAGGAAACACCATGCTGAGCGAGAAGATGCTGGCCCGTCTGAACGAGCAGATCGCGCTGGAGTTCGAGTCCGCGAACCTCTACCTCCAGATGAGCGCCTGGTGCCTGGCGCACGGCCTGGACGGATGCGGCCGGTTCCTCCGGGAGCACAGCCAGGAGGAGATGGGCCACATGTTCCGGCTGTTCGACTACGTGAACGAGACCGGCGCCCAGGCCGTGCTCCGCGCCCTCGAGGCGCCACGCCACGAGTACGGGTCCGTGCGGGAGGTCTTCGAGGCCACCTTCGAGCACGAACGCTTCATCACGGGCAAGATCAACGAGCTGGTGGACACCGCGTTCGCGGAGAAGGACTACTCCACCTTCAACTTCCTGCAGTGGTACGTGTCGGAGCAGCACGAGGAGGAGGCGCTCTTCCAGCGCGTCCTCGATCTCGTGGAGCTCGTGGGCTCCGACGGCAAGGGGCTCTTCCACCTCGACCGCGAGATCGGGAAGCTCCGGACGCCGGGGCCGGGCACCGAGGCGGCCCCCGCAGGGTAGACGCCCCCCGCCCCGGTCCGGCCCGGACCCTCCGGCCGTGGGAAAGAGCGTCGGATCATCTTCCTTTCCCACGTGGGAGAACCCCGCCGCCCGGACATCCTCCGGGAACGCGGAGGATCCCGGGGCCCCGGGCCCCTGCCGTGAGAACCGCTGCGGCGGACAGAGCTGGGGCCAGGCCCAAAGTTTGCACTGTGACCGGTTTAGCCCGCATTTCTCATCAGGCGTGCGGGCGATGGCTCCAAGCCGGTGCTGGGAA
>JAOZQC010000030.1:0-4263 GCA_029932425.1 Planctomycetota bacterium
CGAGCCGGTGGAGTGGTCCGGGGAAGACGGCGGCGGGGACGGCCGCCGCAGCCCGCCGCGGGCCCCCACCCCGCGGCGGCGGGGCCGGGGATCCCCGGTCAGGCGAGGAGGAACTCCGGCGTCCGGCGGAGGATGAACTCCACGAACTCCCCCTCGGGGTAGAAGGAGGGGGCGAAGCCGGGGGCGCTCACGTGGACGGGGATGCCGGCGTCCAGGAGGAAGCCCTCGTCCGGAAAGATCCGGAGCACCTTGCCCGCGATGAGGTTGTCGTGGCCGATGACCCGGATGGCCCGGGGGATGGTCCCGCTCCTCCTCCGCCCGTTCACCTCCAGGGTCCGCCGGGGTCTCTCGCAGGGCTCGATGAACTCGGCCACCATCACCACGCGCCCCCACACCTCGGCGCCCGGAGGCAGCCCGCGCCCCCGGATCCTCCCCAGCCGATCCACCGCCCGCATGTGGAAGAAGGTGGAGGGGCGGGCGGGATCGTACGCCCGGCCGCGCACCCGGAGGAGCACCTCCGCGGGAGGCGGGACGACGCGGAGGATCCTGCGGATCTCCGCTCCCACGTGGTATGCAGGCAGGACGGTCATCGTTTCCATGATAGCCCGGAGAAAGGCGGCAGAGAGGACTCATCGGTGGATCCCGAACCCGACCCGTTCGACGAGGTGCTCCCCCTCTTCCCCCTCCCCGAAGTGGTCCTCCTCCCTCACACGGTGCTTCCCCTCCACGTCTTCGAGCCCCGGTACGTGGAGATGGTGGAGGACGCCGCCCGCGGCCGCGGTCTCCTCGGCCTGGTGTTCCTCGAGCCGGGGTTCGAGGCCGACTACTTCGAGACGCCGCCCGTCCGCCGGATCGGCTGCGCGGGGCGCATCACCGACCTCGAGGCCCGGCCGGGGGATCGGTACGACCTGAAGCTCGAGGGGGTCCGGAAGTTCGAGATCCTGGAGGAGGTGGGGGAGAGTCCTTACCGGCGGGCGCGGGTCCGGTGGCTGGTGGACCGCAACGAGAACGCGCGCGGGGAGAAGGCCGACCTGGCGGTGGAGCGCCTGGCCGCGCTCCTCGACGACTCCGCCCGGGCCCGCGGCGACTGGCCCGTCTCCGCGGAGCTCATCCCCGCGGGGATCCCCTTCGCGGGGAAGGTGAACGCCCTCTGCGCGGCGGCCCGCCTCGACGCGGACGCCCTGCAGGGGCTCCTGGAGCTCCGGGACGTGTACGCCCGGGCGCGGCGCCTGGCCCGGATCCTGGAGGAGCGGCGCTCGGCCCGGGAGCGGGCCGCACGCTACCGGCCGCACCTCCCCGAGGATCCCGCCGCGAACTGACGGGCCGGGCGCGGGGGTCCCGCTACTCGTAGTGGAGGGCGTGGATCGGGTCCGTGCGGGCGGCGCGCGTGGCGGGCCAGATGCCGGCCAGGACCCCCACCAGGAACGAGATGCCGATCGCCAGCGGCACGGCCCAGGACGGGACGATGGTGGTCCACTCCGTCCACATCTCGAGGAGGGGGGAGAAGACGAGGACGCCGAGCACGTAGCCGAACACGCCGCCCACCCCCGCCAGGGTCACCGTCTCCGTGAGGAACTGGGCGAGGATGTGCCGCTTCTTCGCCCCCATGGCCCGGCGGATGCCGATCTCCCGCGTGCGCTCGGTGATGGAGGCGAGCATGATGTTCGCGATCCCGATCCCCCCCACCAGGAGGGAGATCCCCGCGATGAGGAGGAGGAAGCGGTTGAACACCTCCTGGGTCTTGCGGCGCTGGGCGAGGAACTCGAGGGGCACGATCATCTCGTAGTCCCGCCTCCGGTGGAAGCTCTGGAGGATGCGCTCGATCATGCGGGCCGTGGTGAGCACGTTCTCCTGGTCGTCCGTCTCCACCACGATCTGGTGCAGCTCCACGTCCGTGGCCTGGAACGAGCCGGACTTCCGGACGAAGGACATGGTGCCGTGACGCTTGATCACCGTCTCGTAGGGCGCGTAGAGCTCGAGGCTCCGCGGATCGGCGTTCAGGGCCTTCCGGGTGAGCCCCGTGAACTCCTCCTCGCGGAGGACGCCCACGATCTCGTAGTACTCGTCCCCCACCTGGAGGTGATGGCCGAGGGCCGGGCCGTAGTAGTGGAGGGCCCGGAGCAGGCCCGGCCGGACCACGCACACCTGGTTCAGCCGGATGTTGTCCATGGCGGTGAGGGGGCGGCCCCGCACCACGTCGAGGCGGAAGAGCCGCATCTGCTCGGGGAGCACGCCGTGGATGCGGGCGTCGACGCTCCGGCTCCCCTCCCAGATCCGGTCCGCGTGGGTGTGCACGGGGAGCACGCTCACCGCGGACCGGACCGTGGCCCGGATCTGCCGGTAGTCCCTCCGCGTGAGGCCGTAGCGGGCCACCCAGGAGGTCTGCCCCGCGGAGCCCTGGTCCTCGTCGGACGGCTTCACGGAGCTCACGATGATGTTGCGGATGCCCAGGCGGCCGTACTGGGCGAGGAGCTCCTCCTGGGCCCCCTGCCCCAGGGCCACCATGGCGATCACGGCCGCGATCCCCACCGAGATGCCGAGCACGGTGAGGAAGGACCGCAGCCGGTAGCCCCACATGTTCCGGACGCCCAGGCGGAACATCTCCGCGTACTTCCCGGCGATCACGAGGCCCCCCCTTCCCCGGAACCGGGGGACGCGGTGTCCTCCACCACCTCGCCGTCGTGGAGCCGGACCCGGCGCTGGGCGCGGGCCGCCACCTTCGGATCGTGGGTGACCATCACCACCGTGCGCCCGCTGGCGTGCAGCTCCTCCACGAGCCGGAGGATCTCCTCCCCCGTCTTCGAGTCGAGGTTGCCCGTGGGCTCGTCGGCGAGGAGGAGCCGCGGGTCGTTCACCAGGGCGCGGGCGATGGCGCAGCGCTGGCGCTCCCCCCCGGAGAGCTGGGCCGGGCGGTGCTCCAGGCGCTCCGAGAGGCCCACCTGCTCGAGCACCCGGCTCGCCCGCTCCCGGCGCCGGGCCCGGGGAACGTCGTCGTAGAAGAGCGGCACCTCCACGTTCTCCAGCACGGAGAGCTGGGGGATCAAGTGGAAGGCCTGGAAGACGAAGCCGATCTCTCGGTTCCGGATCTCGGAGAGGCGGTCGTCGGAGAGGCTCGAGACGTCCCGGCCCCCCAGGCGGTAGTCGCCGGAGGTGGGTCGATCGAGGCAGCCGAGGATGTTCATGAGCGTGGACTTGCCGGAGCCCGAGGCGCCGGTGATCGCCACGTACTGGCCCTCCGGAAACGAGAGACGGAGCCCCTTCAGGACGTGGAGGGCGTTCGCCCCCTCCCCGTAGTACTTGTGGACGCCCTCGATCTCGATCAGCGCCATGTCACCGGCCCCCGGGCCGCCTCCCGCCCGGCCTTCGCGATCCCCGGCTCGGGCGCCCCGGAGCCTTCCGGGGGGAACCGCTCTTCGGAGCCCCGGGCTTGCCGGAGGGGGGAGGCTTCCGGGTGCCGGCGGGCTTCCCCTCCTCCTCGCTCACCATCTCGGGGTTCACCAGGAGGACCTCGTCCCCCTCCGCGAGCCCCTCCACCACCTCCACGTACTGGTCGTTGGAGCGCCCCAGGCGGACGGCCCGGCGTTTCACCTCCCCGCCCTTCCTCACGAAGACCGAGTAGCTCCCCCCCGAGGAGGACACGGCCTGCAGGGGGACGAAGAGCACGTCCTCGATCTCCCCCACGTCGATCTCGCACTCCACGGTGACCCCGGCCCGGAGACCTTCCACCCGGTCCACGATCTGGAGGATCACCTCGAACCGGCGCACGGGATCCCGCCAGGAGGTGCTCTGGGCCACGGAGCCGATCTCCGCCACCACGGCCCTCATGGGCTTCCCCCGCCGGCCGGGAGCGGTGATCCAGGCGGTCTGACCTTTCCGGAGCTTGTTCACGTCGGCCTGGTGCACCTGGATCCGGACGTCCATCCGGGAGAGGTCCGGCAGCTCGATGAGGGTCCGCCCCGGGAAGGCGGTTTCCCCCACCTTCACGGTGTCCTCGGAGCCTCCCCAGCGCGACCGCGCCTGGGAGTAGATCACGATCCCGTCCTGCGGCGCCCGGATCGTCATCTTCTCGAGCTCGGCCTTCGCCTCCTCGAGCTTCCGGACGGCGGCCTTGTACTGGCGTTCCCTCTGCAGGACCACGGCGTTCTTGGCGTCGAGCTTCGCCTCCGCCCGGGCCTTCACCCGGGACAGCTCCCGCTCGGCCTCGGTGACGTCGGACCGCTTCTGCTTCTCCTCCATCGGCTGGGTGTATTCCCGGAAGAGCCA
>JAOZQC010000030.1:4273-11027 GCA_029932425.1 Planctomycetota bacterium
TCCTCGAGGGCGAGCTTCTTCTCCTCCACCTCCACGGGGGTGACGAACCCCTCCTTCTCGAGCTCCGGCATCTTGGCGTACTTCTCCCGGGCCTGCTTGAGCCGCGACTCCGCCTTGTCGATGCGGAGCTGCTTGTCCCTGAGCTTCTGGGGGAGGTCGCCCTTCAGGTAGCGCTGGAGCTCCATCTTCGCGAACTCGAGGTTCAGCTTGGCCTTCTCGAGCTGGCTCTCGTTCTCCGCCTTCTGGATCTCCAGGTCGGTGCGCGCGTTCTTCAGATCCGCCTCGAGCTGGATCACCCGGTCCTGGAACTGCTCGATGTCGCGCTCCACCGAGGTCTTGTCCAGCTCCACCAGCACCTGCCCCTTCTTCACCAGCGTCCCCTCGTCCACGATGGAGAGGATCTTGGCGCCGGTCTTGATCCGGGGCCGGATGTTCACCTTGTGCCGGGCCTGGAGCTGTCC
This sequence comes from Planctomycetota bacterium, assembly GCA_029932425.1. GTDB lineage: Bacteria > Planctomycetota > JAJSAM01 > JAJSAM01 > JAJSAM01 > JAOZQC01. The sequence goes on from JAOZQC010000030.1 coordinate 4,735, forward strand.
GGACTCCGTGAGGGAGATCTTCAGGTTCCCCCGCTTCACGAGGAAGGTGGCGACGTCGCTGTCCTCCGGGCGGCTCCCCCCGCCGCAGCCGGCGAGGACCAGGAGTGCGAAGAGCACGGGTAGACCGAGGATCCTTCTCATGGCTGCACCACCGCGCCTTTCTCGTCGATGAAGAGGATACCCACGTCGCGGAGAAGCTGGATCCGGGCGATCTCGTAGTCCATGAGATCCTGCACGTAGGCGTTCCGCGCGCGGAGCACCGCGTTCTCCGCGTCCGTCACGTTCCGGTTGTCCATCTCCCCGGCCTCGACCCGGATCTGCGCCGCGCGTTGCTCCTTCTCCGCGGCCCGCACCTCCTCCTTCCGGATCCGGAGGGAGGTCTCGGCCCGGCGGAGGCTGCGGAGGGAGTTGCGGACGTCGAGGATCACGTTGTCCTCGGCCAGGCTGAGGGCCCGCTTCGCCCGGTCCAGCTCGATCAGGGCCCGGCGCAGGGCGTTCCGCTCCGCGGTTCGTTCCAGCGGCAGCGTCAGGGACAGGCCGATGGAGGTGGAGACGTCCTGGAAGGCCAGGTCCGAGAGGGAGTTCCGGGCGGGGGCGGAGCGGGTGTAGCCCGCGGTGAGGTCGAGGTCCGGGAGGAGGCGCCGGGTCTGGATCCGGAGGTTCCGCTTCGCGTCCTCGAACTGCTCCCTCTGGGTGCGGAGATCCAGGCGGTTGTGGAGGGCCGCCTCCACCGCCCTCGCGAGATCGATGCTCGCCTCCCGGTACTCCGGCTCCTCCGGCCGGATCTCGAGGGGGAAGCTCGTGGGGAGGCCGAGCTGGATCTTGAAGCGGTCCAGCGCGAGCTGGTAGGCCTCCTTCTGGAAGAGGAGGTCGCTCTGGGCGCGCAGGTACTCCCGGGCGGAGCGGAGCTTGTCCACCTCGGTGGCGAGACCCACCTCGAACTTCCGTTCCGACTGCTGCTTCAGGAACTTCCGGCTCGCGAGGCTCTTCTCCGCGTTCTCGATCTCCCGGAGCTGCCGCACCAGGGAGTAGTACTGGGAGAGGATCTGGATCGTGAAGTCCTCGCGGAACAGCTCGAAGTCGCGGATGGCGTAGACGACGTTCCGTTCCGCCTGCGTGAGCTCCTCGTGGGTGGCCTCGTAGCCCGCGTCCCGGAGGAGGGGCTGGGAGAGGCTCGCGGTCCAGGAGGCGTCGAACCGGTGGCCGCTGCCCACGGCGTCCCCTCCCGCCCGGGAGGAGGCCTCCCCCCCCACGGAGACGGTGCCGCCCGTGGGGAGGATCTGGCTCGCCGAGAGCTCCGCGCGCGTGGTGTAGTCCTTCTCCGAGCGATCGGTGTCCGAGACGATCGAGGAGATCGTGCCGGAGAAGACGGGGGAGAAGCGGTTCCGGACCCCCGAGAGGCTCAAGGCCGCGAGGTAGAGGCTCTCCCGCTGGCTCCGGTAGTTCCGGTTCCGGGCGGTGGCGATGGCGAGCGCCTCCTCGAGCCCCACCACGTGGGGGATCCCCGAGAGGTCCTCCGGAGGGCTCTCCCGCTCCGGCTCCGCGCGGGCCTGCTCGGGCCGGAGCAGGCCCGTCCGCCGGAACTCCTCCACCACCGCCCCCTTTTCCCTGAGGATCTCCCCCACCTCCTCGTCCGCGTTCCGCGCCCAGTAGCCCGCGGCGCACGCGGGCAGGAGGAACACCAGCACTACGATCCGGCGTCTCACCGAGACCTCCTTTCCCGGCCGGTTCTCCCGCCGCTCCGGGATCCCCCCCGCTCCGGGATCATTCCGCCGTCTCGAACCGGGCGGTGAAGTGCCGCAGGAACGGCGCCTCGTAGGTGAGACGGAGCCCGCGAATCGCCTCCCGGTGTTCGTGGACCTCCAGAATCGTCTCCACCACGTAGTCGATGTGGCTCTGGGTGTAGACCCGCCGCGGGATGGCCAGCCGGAGGAGCTCCATCGACGCCGGGATCTCCTCTCCCGTGGCGGGGTCCTTCTTCCCGAACATCACCGATCCGATCTCCACCCCCCGGACCCCGCCCGCCAGGTAGAGCTCGCAGGCCAGCGCCTGGGCCGGGAAGCGCGAAGGCGGGATGTGGGGCAGCATCGCCTTCGCGTCGATGTAGATCGCGTGGCCCCCGGGGGGCTCCACGATGGGGACGCCCGCCCGGGAGATGTGCTCGCCGAGGTAGCGCGTGGACGCGAACCGGTACCGGAGGTAGTCCTCGTCGAGCACCTCCTCGAGCCCCCGGGCGATCGCCTCCAGGTCCCGGCCCGCCAGCCCCCCGTAGGTGGGATAGCCCTCCGTGAGGATCAGGAGGTCCCTCTCCTCGCGGGCCAGCTCGGGGTCGTTCGTGCAGAGAAAGCCCCCGATGTTGGCGAAAGCGTCCTTCTTGGCGCTCATGGTGCAGCCGTCGGCCAGCGAGAACATCTCCCGGGCGATCTCCTTCACGCTCCTCTCCGCGCAGCCCTCCTCGCGCAGCTTGATGAAGTAGGCGTTCTCCGCGAACCGGCAGGCGTCGAGGTAGAGGGGAATGCCGTATTTCTTCGTGACGTCCCGCACCTCCCGGAGGTTCGCCAGGGAGACGGGCTGTCCCCCGCCCGAGTTGTTCGTCACGGTGACGAGGACGAGGGGTATCCGCTCCGGACCCGCTTCCCGGATGAGCTCCTCCAGGGCCCGGACGTCCAGGTTCCCCTTGAAGGGGTGGACCGCGGCGGGGTCGCGACCCTCCGGACAGGGGAGGTCGCGCGCCTCCGCCCCCGCCTGCTCGATGTTCGCCCGGGTGGTGTCGAAGTGGGTGTTGTTGGGAACGATGTCGCCCGGCCGGCAGGCGATCGCGAAGAGGATCCGCTCCGCGGCCCGGCCCTGGTGCGTGGGGATGACGTGCGCGAAGCCGAAGATGTCCCGCACCGCGGCCTCGAAGCGGTACCACGAGCGGGAGCCCGCGTAGGACTCGTCTCCCCGCATCAGGGCCGCCCACTGCTCCTGGCTCATGGCCGAGGTGCCGGAGTCGGTGAGGAGGTCGATGAGCACGTCCTCCGCCCGCAGCAGGAACACGTTGTAGCCCGCCTCCCGGAGAAGCCGCTCCCGCTCCGGACGCGTGGTGATCCGGATCGGTTCCACGGTCTTGATGCGGAAGGGTTCGATGATCGTTCGGGCCATGGGCGGACCTCCCGGGAGACGGCACGGCGGGAGCCCGATTGTCGTTCGCCGCTCCCGGGGCGGGAAGGAAATGTGCGGAAGGCCCCCCGCGGCCCCACTACCATGGCCGGGCGCCGGGATCGCGTCCGGACCCCCGGGCGTCACCGGCCGGCCGGCGGCCCGGGGCGGCGCCGGCGGGAGATCCCCGGAAGCGCGGAGAGGCCGGGAAGCATGGACGTCATCACGGTCATCCTGGGAGGCGGACGCGGCACCCGGCTGGATCCCCTCACGCGGCTTCGCAGCAAGCCCGCCGTGCCCCTGGCCGGCAAGTACCGCCTCATCGACGTCCCCATCAGCAACGCGCTGCACTCGGGCCTGGACCGGGTCTTCGTGCTCACGCAGTTCAACTCGGTCTCCCTGCACCGGCACATCGTGTCCACCTACCGGTTCGACTCCTTCTCCCGCGGGTTCATCGACGTCCTGGCCGCCCAGCAGACCCCCGCGGACGGGCGGTGGTACCAGGGCACGGCGGACGCCGTGCGCCAGAACCTCGGGTTCATCTCCGAGCTCCGGGCCGACCTGGCCCTCATCCTCTCCGGCGATCACCTCTACCGGTGCGACTACGGGGCGGTGGTCCGGGACCACCTCGCCCACGGAGCGGAGGTCACTCTCTGCGTCCTGCCCTGCACCGCGGAGGAGATCGGCGGCTACGGCGCGGTCCGGGTGGACGCCGCGGGACGCGTGGTGGAGTTCCGGGAGAAGCCGGCCGGGCCCGCGGCCCGGGAGGGAATGGAGGTTCCCCGCGCGCTGGCGGAGGAGTGCGGCCTGCCCGCGGACCGCCCCTACCTGGCCTCCATGGGCATCTACCTCTTCGACCAGCGCGTCCTGGAGGAGTGCCTCCGGGGCGAGGCCAACGACTTCGGGCACGAGGTGATGCCGCAGGCGGTGGAGCGGTGCCGCGTGCAGGCCCACTTCTTCTCCGGGTACTGGCGGGACATCGGAACGATCGGCGCCTTCTTCGACGCCCACATGGACCTCGTGGGACCGAACCCCCTCTTCGACTTCCACGACCCCGACTGGGTGATCTACACCCACCCGCGCTACCTGCCCGGGGCGCGCCTCACGGGGGTCCAGGCGGACCGGAGCATCGTCTCCGACGGGGTGAAGATCGTCGACTCCGAACTCGAGGAGGCGATCATCGGGATCCGGTCGAGGATCCGGAGCGCCACGATCCGGCGGAGCCTCATCATGGGCCTGGACGAGGACTACCCCGACGCCCCCCCCGGCGCTCCCCCCGTGGGCATCGGAGAGGGCGCCGTCATCGAGAACGCCATCGTGGACAAGAACGCCCGGATCGGCGCCGGGGTCCGGATCGAGAACCGGGCCGGGCTCCGGGAAGCCGAGGGGGAGGGCTGGGTGATCCGCGACGGCATCACCGTCGTCCCCAAGAACGCGATCATCCCGGACGGCACCGTCGTGTGATCCGGTGGCGGGATCCTTCGTACCCTTCGCGTACGTTCGCGCCCGGCGCGATCGCGCACCCCCCGTCTCCCCCCGGCCCCGCCTGGACACCGCTTCTTGGATCTCCGTTCGAGAACGGCATACTGGGGTTCATTCCCAGGAAAACCCGGTCCTTCCGGGCCACGACGAAAGAGGAACCACATGGCGCACACACTGCCCGAACTGCCCTTCCCGGCCGACGCCCTCTCCCCGCACATCTCCGCGGAGACGCTGGAGTACCACCACGGCAAGCACCACCAGGCCTACGTCGACAACCTGAACAAGCTCATCGAGGGGACCGGGCTGGCGGAGGCGTCCCTCGAGGACATCGTGAGGACGGCCGAGGGAGGCGTCTTCAACAACGGCGCCCAGCACTACAACCACTCCTTCTACTGGAAGTGCCTGGGCCCCACCGGCAAGGACGGCCCCACGGGGGCGCTGGCCGCGGCCATCGACGCGAAGTGGGGGTCCTTCCGCGCCTTCCGGGACGAGTTCGCGAAGAAGGCGGCCACCCTCTTCGGGAGCGGGTGGGCCTGGCTCGTCCGGAACGAGGACGGGTCCCTCGAGATCACCCAGGAGTCCAACGCGGGCTGCCCCCTCACCCGCGGCCGGACCCCGATCCTCACCTGCGACGTGTGGGAGCACGCCTACTACATCGATTACCGCAACGCCCGCCCCAAGTACATCGACGCCTTCTTCGGCCTCGTGAACTGGGACTTCTGCGAGTCGCGGTTCGGCACGTAGCGGAGGGGCGCCGGCCTCCGGCCCGGGGGGAGGAGGGTTCGCCTCCGGGCCGCGATCACGGCGCGCCCGGCCCCGGCCTCACGCCCCGGGGGGGAGGGCCACGGCGCCGGCGGTGAGGGTCACGGCGCCGTGGCGGTTCTCCACCCGGCCGCGGAGGAGGTAGGGGCCGTGGCCGCGGAGGAGGTGGCCGAAGCGGCGGTAGACGTCCGGGAGGAGGACCGCCTCCACCGTGCCCGTGCGGTCCTCCAGCGTGAGGAACCGCATGGCGGAGCCGTTCCTGGTGCGGACGCGGCGGGTGGTGACGAGCCATCCCCCCACCGCCGCGATCTCCCCTGCGTGCTCCCCGAGCCGGGCCGCGGGCACGACCCCCTTCTCCCGGAACCAGTCCTCGAAGAACTCGAGCGGGTGGGCGGTGGCGGAAAGCCCCAGCACCTCGAACTCCGCCTCCACGAGCTTCTCCTTCGGGTAGGGCGGCAGGCGGGGAAACCCCCGGTCCGGATCCGCCCCGGAGAGCTCCGCCGCCGGACCGAAGAGGGTCGCCTCCCGGCGCCGGGCCGGGGAGCCCCCCCGTCCGAAGAGGAGCTCGACCTTCCAGAGCATCTCCGGCCGGGGGAGGTCGAAGGCGTCGAAGGCCCCCGCCAGCACCAGGTTCGAGACCTCCCGCTCCGCGGCGGGGACCCGGTTCACGAAGTCGCGGAGGGAGAGAAAGGGGCCGCGCTCCCGCTCCGCGAGGATGCGGTCCAGCGTCCCCTCCCGGAGATCCCGGACCCGGGAGAGGCCGATCCGGATGCCGCCGTCCACGGCCTCGAAGGTCCGCCCGGAGCGGTTCACGTCCGGGAGGAGGATCTTCACGCCGAGCCTCCGCGCCTCCTCCAGGTAGGCGCGGGCCTCGTAGAACCCGCCGCCGTTGGCGAGCACCGCGGCCA
>JAOZQC010000030.1:11037-14125 GCA_029932425.1 Planctomycetota bacterium
CCGCGGCCAGGAACTCCACGGGGTAGCGGGACTTCAGCCACACGGCCTGCCAGGCCAGGCGCCCGTAGGTGGCCGCATGGGCCTTGCAGAAGGAGTAGCCCACGAAGTTCTCCACCGCCTCCCAGATCGCCCGCGCCGCCGCCCGGTCCGCGCCGCCCCTCTCCGCCCTTTCGAGGAACCGGTCCCGGAGCTTCCGGATCTCCTCCCGCGAGCGCCGCTTCGTGATCGCCCGGCGCAGGACGTCCGCCTCCTCCAGGGTGAAGCCGGCCACCGCGTGCGCCACCTTCAGGATGTCCTCCTGGTAGAGCATCACCCCGAAGGTCTCCTCGAGGACCCCCCGGAGCCTCTCGGAAAGGAAGGAGAGCGGCTCCTCCCCCGCCTTCCGCATCACGTAACGCTCCTTCATGCCGCCCGCGGCGGGGCCCGGCCGGATGAGGGAGAGCGCCACCATGGCGTCCCGCTGGTTCTCCGCGGAGAGCATCGCCAGGAGGTGCCGGGTGCCGGGCGATTCCACCTGGAAGCAGCCCAGGGTGCGGGCGGAGGCGAGGAGCCGCCCGGCCCGTTCGTCCTCCTCGGGGATCGCGTCGAGGTCGAGGTCGATCCCGTGGTTCCGTTTCACGGCCCGCACCGTGTCCGCCACCGCGGAGAGGGAACGCTGGCCGAGGAGATCGATCTTCACCAGGCCCAGCTCCTCCACCGGGTCCTTGTCGTACTGCGTGATCACGTGCCCCCCCGCCGAGCGCTGCACGGGCAGGTAGTCCGTGATCTCCGTGGGGGCGATCACGATGCCCCCGGGGTGAACGGAGAGATGGCGGGGGAACCCCGCGAGCCGGTCGGCGATGCGGAGGACCGTGCGCCAGGGCTCCCGGTCGAGCGGGAGGCCCCGGCACTCCGGGAGGGTGCGCGCCGCGGAAGCGAGGGACCCGGCGGGGAAACGGGGCAACCGTTTCGAGATCCGGGAGATCTCCCGGGGGGAGAGGCCCAGCGCCTTCGCGACCTCCCGGAACGCCGACCGGCCCCGGAAGGTGTTCCAGGTGGAGATCATCGCCGTCCGGTCCCGCCCGTAGGTCTCGAAGACGTGGTCGATCACCTCGCCCCGCCCCTTCCACGAGAGATCCAGGTCGATGTCGGGAGGATCGGTGCGGGAGCGGTTCAGGAAGCGCTCGAAGTAGAGGTCGAAGGCGATGGGGTCCACGCTCGTGAGCCCCAGGCAGTACGCGACGAGGGAGTCCGCGGCCGAGCCGCGCCCCACCACGGGGATTCCCCGCTCCCTCGCGAACCGGGTGAGGTCGTGCACGATGAGGAAGTACTCCGCGAAGCCGAGGTCCTGGATGACCGAGAGCTCCTTCTCGAGCCTCCGGAGCACCTCCGGCCGGAAGGGGCGGTATCGGCGCGCGGCCCCCTCGAAGCAGAGCTTGGCGAGGAGCGAGTAGGCGGTCTCGCCCTCCGGAACCGGGAACTCCGGGAAGAGGGGGCCCGACCGCGGCACCTCGAAGCGGCAGCGGTCCGCGATCTCCAGGGTGTTCCGGAGCGCCTCCGGGCACGCCCGGAACCGCTCCGCCATCTCCTCCCGGGTGGGGAAGAGGGCGGAGGACGGGGGCAGGGCCGTTTCCGGCACGTCCCGGACGAGCCGGTTTCCCCCGATCGCGAGGAGCACGCGCAGGAGGGTCCGATCCCCCGGGCGCGCGTAACGGACCGGACCCGTGGCGACCACGGGCAGGCCGAGCTCCCGGGCCAGGGCCGGGCCGCGGGCCGCCGGACGGCCGGGCAGCTCCACGTAGAGCCGGCCGCGCGGCAGCTCCGGGGCCAGCGCCCGGAGCAGGGGCTCGTGGTCCGTGAGGACGAGGAGGCCGCGGGGCCACCGGAGCAGCGCCCCCTCCAGGGAGAACTCCTCCGGGAGGAGATGGCGGCGGGAGACGATGCGGCAGAGGCTCCCGTAGCCCTCCCGGTCCGTGACGAGGAGGACCGCCCGGGCCGCCCCGATGCAACTCCCCCGCTCCCCGGTCCCCGGCTCCCGGACGCAGGCCCCGAGGATCGGGCGCACCCCCGCCCGCGCCGCCGCCGTGAAGAACGGGAGGAAGCCGTAGGTGCCGTCGGTATCCGTGAGGGCCAGGGCCTCCTGTCCGTCCCGCGCCGCGAGGGGGAGGAACTCCTCCGGGGGCACCGGCCCCTCGAGGAACGAGGTGCAGCCGTGGACGTGGAGATGGACGAAACCGGGCGGGGATCTCATCCCGGCCTCCCCCTGTCACCGAAGTACACACCGCCCGGCCTCTCCGCCCTCGCCGGGATTCCGCGGATTCCGATGCAACCCTTTCCGCGGGGGAGACTTGCCGAAGGAGTCCGTCTTCCGGCCCGCGCCTTGCATGGAGGGTCCCCCGGACGGAAACACAAGCGGAGGCACGGGAGCCACTCACCTCCCCCGTCGCCATCTCGAGGATGGCGGCCGGACTCGTGGTCGGGAGGTTCGAGGCCGGTACCGGGTAGGCGCCGATGACGCTCCCGTCGCCTCCGATCGATCTCGTTTCCGGTCATCGCGCGAGGGAAGGGGTCTTCAACACGAAGCCGTGCCCGTTCTGCTCGAACCGCCCGAGCAGATGGATCGACGGGCCGGCCACGATCGACGAGAAGCCGAACCGCTTCCGGATCCGGTCGAGGCCCGCGGTGAGACGGGCCCGGCGCCGGTGCTCCTCCTCCGCGAAGAGATCGCCCTGGCGGTCCCGCTCCGCCGTCAGGCCGGCGAGCGCCACCCCCACGAGCTTCAGGCGCACCCGCCGCGTGAACAGGGCGGCGAGCAGCTCCCGGGCCGGCCCGTGGAATTCGTCCTCCCGGTCCGAGGGGCGGGGGAGCGACCGGGACCGGGCGGCCCCCGGGCCGTCGGCGTAGCGGATCTTCACCTCCACCGTCCGTGCCCGGAGTCCCTCGGCGCGGAGCGCCGCCGCGGCCCGCTCGAGGAGGTAGTGGAGCATCCCCCCGATCACCTCCCGGTCCGCGGTCTCCGGGTCGAACGAGGTCTCCCGGCTCACCGAGCGGGGACGGCGGTCCGGGCGGACCGGATCCTCGTCCACACCCCGCGCCCGGAGGAAGAGCG
>JAOZQC010000404.1 GCA_029932425.1 Planctomycetota bacterium
GGAGCTGGCCCGGATCGACGCCTGGTGGCGGGCCGCCAACTACCTCTCCGTGGGGCAGATCTACCTCCTCGACAATCCCCTGCTCCGGGAGCCCCTCCGGCCGGAGCACGTGAAGCCGAGGCTCCTCGGCCACTGGGGCACGACGCCCGGCCTGAACCTCCTCTACGCCCACCTGAACCGGGTGATCCGGGCCCGGGACCTGGACGTGATCTTCGTCACCGGGCCCGGCCACGGCGGTCCCGCCCTGGTGGCGAACACCTGGCTCGAGGGCACGTACTCCGAGCTCTACCCCGACGTCTCTCCCGATATCGAGGGGATGCGGCTCCTCTTCCGCCGGTTCTCCTTCCCGGGCGGCGTCCCCAGCCACGCCGCCCCCGAGACCCCGGGGTCCATCAACGAGGGCGGGGAGCTCGGCTACTCCCTGGCCCACGCCTACGGGGCGGTCCTCGACAACCCGGGCCTCACGGCCCTCTGCGTGGTGGGGGACGGGGAGGCGGAGACCGGCCCCCTGGCCGCCGCCTGGCACTCGAACAAGTTCCTGAACCCCGCCCGGGACGGGGCGGTGCTGCCCGTCCTCCACCTGAACGGCTACAAGATCGCGAACCCCACCGTGCTGGCCCGCATCCCCCGGGAGGAGCTCCTCGATCTCTTCCGGGGCTACGGCCACGACCCGATCCTGGTGGAGGGGGACGAGCCGGAGAGGGTGCACCGGGCCCTGGCGGAGGCGCTGGACCGGGCGTTCGCGGCCATCGCGAGGATCCAGGAGGAGGCCCGGACCGGGCGCGGCGGCGCCCGGCCCCGCTGGCCGATGCTGATCCTCGAAACCCCCAAGGGCTGGACCTGCCCCGCGAAGCTCGACGGCGTTCCCCTGGAGGGCACCTGGCGCTCCCACCAGGTCCCCATCCCGGACGTGGCGGAGAACCCGGCCCACCTCCGCCTCCTGGAGGAGTGGATGCGGAGCTACCGGCCGGAGGAGCTCTTCGACGAGGAGGGGCGCTTCCGGCCGGAGCCGGCCGCCCTCGCCCCCTCCGGGCCGCGCCGCATGGGGGCCAACCCCCACGCCAACGGGGGGCTCCTGCTCCGCGACCTTCGGCTGCCGGACGTCCGGGACTTCGCGGTGGAGGTGCCGGGGCCGGGCGCGGTCTCGGCCTCCGCCACCCGGGCCGCGGGGGAGTGGCTCCGGGAGGTCATGCGAAAGAACGCGCCCTCCGGGAACTTCCGCGTCATGGGCCCCGACGAGACGGCCTCGAACCGCCTGGGGGCCCTGTTCGACGTCACGGATCGAGCCTGGATGGCGGAGACCCGGCCCGGCGACGACCACCTCTCCCCCGACGGGCGGGTGATGGAGATCCTCTCCGAGCACGTCTGCCAGGGCTGGCTGGAGGGATACCTCCTCACCGGGCGCCACGGGCTCTTCTCCTGCTACGAGGCCTTCATCCACATCGTGGACTCCATGTTCAACCAGCACGCCAAGTGGCTGAAGGTGTGCCGGGAGATCCCCTGGCGCCGCTCCATCGCCTCGCTGAACATCCTCCTCACCTCCCACGTGTGGCGGCAGGACCACAACGGCTTCTCCCACCAGGACCCGGGCTTCATCGACCACGTGGTGAACAAGAAGCCGGAGATCGTGCGGGTCTACCTGCCCCCGGACGCGAACACGCTCCTCCTCGTCCTGGACCGCTGCCTGAGGAGCCGGGACCTGGTGAACGTGGTGGTGGCGGGCAAGCAGCCGGAGCCCCAGTGGCTCGACATGGAGGCCGCCCTCCGCCACGTGGACGCGGGGATCGGCGTGTGGGAGTGGGCGGGCAACGACCGGGGGGGCGAGCCGGACGCGGTGATGGCCTGCGCGGGGGACGTGCCCACCCTGGAGACGCTGGCCGCCGTGGACCTGCTCCGGCGTCTGGCCCCGGAGCTTCGGATCCGGGTGGTGAACGTGGTGGACCTGATGACGCTCCGGCCCCGGGAGGACCACCCCCACGGCCTCACCGACCGGGACTTCGACACCCTCTTCACCCGCGACCGGCCGATCATCTTCGCCTACCACGGCTACCCCTGGCTCATCCACCGCCTGACCTACCGCCGGGCGGGCCACGAGAACCTCCACGTGCGGGGCTACAAGGAGGAGGGGACCACCACCACCCCCTTCGACATGGTGGTCCTGAACGACCTGGACCGCTACCACCTGGTCATGGACGTGGTGGACCGGGTGCTCGCGCCGGGCGGGGACGCCGCCTACTTGAAGCAGGAGATGCGGGACCGTCTCATCGCCCACCGCGAGCACATCACCCGCTACGGCCGGGACCTGCCGGAGGTCTCCGAGTGGCGCTGGCCGTACGGAAAGCCCGCGGGGGAGGAAGGAGGTGCCTGACCGGCCCCTGGTCCTCCTGGCGCTGAACGTGGGCTCCTCCTCGCTCAAAGCCGAGCGATGGGCCTGGCCGGGCGCCGCACCGGAGGTGGCCCGGGAAGTCCGGGGGATCGGGGAGGAGGGGGGCGGGGCGGAGGACCACCGGGAGGCCCTGGCCCTCGTGCTCCCGGACCTCCTCGCCGGGGGGGAGCCCGCCGCCGCGGGCCACCGCATCGTCCACGGCGGCCCCCGCCACCGGGAGAGCCGCCGGCTCACGGAGGAGGTCCTGGCCGATCTCGAGGCCGCCGTTCCCTTCTCCCCGCTCCACATGGTCCCCGCCCTGGCCGTGATCCGGCGGCTCGCGGAGCTGCGCCCGGGCCTGCCCCAGGTGGGCGTCTTCGACACCGCCTTCCACGCCACGATCCCGGAGGAGGCGGCCGTCTACGCGGTCCCCGCCGCCTGGCGGGACCGGGGGCTCTTCCGCTTCGGCTTCCACGGCCTGGCGCTGGCCTCCGTGGTGCGCACGCTCGGTCCGGACCTGGCCCCGCGCCTGGTGATCCTCCACCTGGGGGCGGGCTGCTCGGCCACCGCCGTCCTCGAGGGGAGGAGCGTGGACACCACCATGGGGCTCACGCCCCTGGAGGGGCTGGTCATGGCCACCCGGGCCGGCGACCTCGACCCGGGGCTGATCCTCCACCTCCTCCGGGAGGGGATGGAGCCGGAGGCGCTGGACCGGGCGCTGAACCGGGAGAGCGGCCTCCTCGGCCTCTCCGGCCGGTCGGGGGACATGGAGATCCTGCTCGAGCACCCGGAGGACCCCGCCTGCCGCCGGGCGGTGGACGTCTTCTGCCGCCGGGCGGCGAAGGCGGTGGGGGCCCTGGCCGCGAGCCTGGGCGGCCTGGACCAGCTCGTCTTCAGCGGGGGGATCGGGGAGCACGCGGCCGAGGTTCGCGCCCGGATCGCGAGCCGCCTGGCCTGGCTCGGCGTCACCCTCGACGAGAAGGCCAACGCCCGCCACGCGGACCTCCTCTCCCCCCCGGCCGCGAGAGTCCGGGTCCACCGCATCCGCGTGGACGAGGGCCGGGAGATCGCCGCGGGGACGGCGGGGGTGCTGGGGGCGGCTTGAGGCGGGAGGCCGGGGGCCGGAGGTGAGGGGCAGGAGCCCCGCGGCCGGAGCCCGGGGGCCGGAAGGCATCCCCCCCGGAGGGGCGCCCCGGACAGAGGCGAACGGAAGTCCGGGCGGCGTCGAAGGGGGGAAAGCCGGCCGGCCGGAATGGGGGACCGGGATGCTATCCTGCCCGGGCCCGAGAGCGGATCCGATTCGCCCCATTGACGGCCGGCGGCCGGGAGCCTAGGATTCCCCCGGATCCTCCGGACGGAGAGAAGCCGAAGAGAGGGATGAACGAGCCTGGCATGGGACCGGCGCGCT
>JAOZQC010000405.1 GCA_029932425.1 Planctomycetota bacterium
AATGCGAGAAGTAGCCCCGGCGGGCCATGTCCAGCGCGTGCGCCCGGGCCACGCGGATCAGGTCCCCGCGCAGGGAGAGCGCGGGGAGCCGGGCGGCCCGCCTCGCCCGGTTCGCGAGGGCGAAGACCCGGGCCTCGAGGACGGGGTCCACCCGCGCCCGGACCTCGACGAGGGCGGCCACGGGCCGGGCGGCGCGCTCTCCGCCGCCGGCCGCGCGCACCTCCACCGGGCGCGCCGACTCCCCCGGGGGGGTCGCGGCGCAGGAGAGGAACAAGAGGCCGAGAAGGCCCGCGGCGGCTCTCGAGATTCGCCCACTCATCAGCACCCGTCCCATCGACCGAATCGCCCCATCGGCTGTAGCCGGTCCTCCCTCGCCCGGGGAGAACCGGCCCGTGATCGTACCCCGGCGGGGGGACACGCGCCATCCCGAAGCCGGGTGCGAAAGCCGCGCCCCGCGCTCCCTCCGCGCCCCCGGACCCCCGGGTTTGGCCGGGACGGCTCGGGGAGGGAAGGGGCGTCAGCGGAGGGAGCGCAGCGTCTCCTCCAGCCGCGCGGCGCGATCCGGCCGGCCGAGCTCCTCCCGGTAGAGACGGATGAGCCGCCGGAAGGCCGCGCGGAAGGGGGGGCGGCAGAGGACCGCCTCCTCCAGGGCTTCCGCGGCCCGCTCCTTCCTCCCGTCCCGCAGCCGGGCCACCGCCAGGTTGTAGGCGATCTTCGCGCGCGTGAGATCCCGGCGGCGGGAGACCCGGAGGGCCCGGAGGAGGATCTCCTCCGCCTCCCGCAGCCGACCCGTCTCCACGAAGAGCGCGCCCAGGTTCTTCAGGAGGTGCCGGTGGCGCGGGCTCCGCCCGAGCCCTTCCCGGTAGGTCCGTTCCGCGGCCGCGACCTCTCCCCGCCGGTGATGCCACAGCCCCAGCCGGTTCCAGGCGTCCGCGTCGTCCGGGTAGTTCCCGGGCCGCAGGACGTCCCGGTTCATGGTGAGATCGCTCCGCCAGACCCCCTCCCGGCTCACGGTGACGGCGGCGAAGCAGACGAGGGCCGCGGCGAGGAGCGGCACCCGGCCCCGGGAGAGCCGGAGGAACCCCGCGGCGAGCGCGGTGGCCGCCCCCGCGGCGGGCAGGTAGAGGAACCGGTCGGCCATGACGGCTCCGATCCGGATCACCTGGGACACGGGAAGCAGGGAGAGGAAGACCCACGCCACTCCGAAGTGGAAGAGCGGATGCCGCCGCCGGGCGAACCGCGCCGCGGCGAGCACCCCCACCGTTCCCGCCGCCAGCAGCACCACGCCGGGACGCAGAGCGATCTCGGGAAGCAGGGCGGGGTGGAAGACGGGGTCCGCGGAGTAGTCCGCGCAGAGCCCCGCCGGGAGCAGCAGCGTGGTCCCCTCGCGGAACATCACCGCCGCGGAGGTGAAGAGGGCGGCCACCCCGCTCGCCTCGCCCCAGGCGCGGCCGGGCCCCGAGGGGAAGAGCGTGGGCATGGCCCCGCTCCGGACCCAGAGGTACAGGGCCGCGGGCAGGGCGTACGCCGCGTAACGGAGGAGGACCCCGGGGCGGAGCAGGTCGCGCCGGGAAAGCCCGCGGAACGTCGCTTCCACGAGCAGGGCGAGGAGGGGAGCGGGCGCGGAGGCCAGCTTCGAGAAGAGCGCGAGAAGCCAGGCGAGGAGGGCGAGGAGGTGCAACCCCGGCCGCCGCCGGCCCGCGAGATGGAGGTGGAGGGTGGCCAGGGTGAGGCAGAGCGCGAGGCCGTCCCCCCGGGCCACGATCCAGGCCACGGGCTCCGCGGAGGCGGGGTGCACGAGGAAGATCCAGGCCGCCGCCTCGGGCAGCCAGGGGACCTCGGTGAGGCGCCGGACCAGCGTGTAGAGGAGGACGCCCGCGGCGAGATGGAGGAGGAGGTTCGTGAGGTGGAAACCGAAGGGGCGGCGGCCCCAGGCGGCGCGGTCCAGGGCCAGGGTCACGTTCACGAGGGGGCGGTAGAGCTCGGAGTTCGCCCGGTCCCCGAAGTAGTTCGTCCGGAAGAAGCCCGGCACGTTCCCCGGATCGTCGAGGTCCGGGTTCGCGACGATCATCTCGTGATCGTCCCACACGAATCCGCCGCCGAGGGCGGGCGCATGCAGGAGGGCCGCCGCCAGGAGCGTGGAGAGGAAGAGCCCGGTCCGGGCGCGGGAGGTCACGGCCCCCTCCGCGCTCCGGGGCGGGGGAAGGCGGGAACGCCCCTCCCCGCGCGCCCCCGGATCAGGACGAGAGAACCTTCTTGGCGAGCTCGAGGAAGTACTTCCGGTACTCCTTCTCCAGCGGCTTCCAGTTCACCTCCTTGCCCTTGCCGAAGAAGGTCTCCGCCCAGACCTTGGGGCCGGAGATGCCGTGGAGCTCCTTGCCCATGTAGTCCAGGAGCTTGTCCCGGTACTTCCCCTCCTCGTAGTTCCAGAGGAAGTAGCAGAACGCCCAGGCCTGCGCGTAGAAGAGCGAGCTGAGCCGTCCCGCGTTGGCGAGCCCCTTCAGCGCCGCCTTGCGGTTCATCTCCGGCCCGGTGCGGATGCTCATGAGCTCCTCGAAGGACCACTCGCTCATCTTTCCGTCGATGGTGCGCTTCCACTCCATGATCCGGTTCCGGAGGGGGATCGTCATCTCCCACTTCCCCTTCCGGCCGGGGATGGGCTTCGTGGAGCCCATGAACTCCGCCATTCCCTCCTGGAACCAGTGGAGCCGGCAGACGCACCGGGGGTCGGTCCAGAGGATCTCCTTGTCGTTGCCCTTGGCCTTCTCGTCCCGCTCGATGAGGATCTTCGTGTAGTAGTGCATGAGCTGGTGGAAGCCCTCGTGGAAGACCTTGTTCGTGTTGAAGTCGGACTCCCCGTGGGACGACCGCCGCTCGAAGCCCCGCCCCTCGAAGAGGTTGATCCACTGCTCGGAAGGCGAGTAGTAGGCCCGCACACCCCGCGGCAGGCGGCGGTGGAGGTACTTCTCGTGGTAGTCGTGGAAGGCCTTCTCGTCGAAGAAGACCCAGGCCCGGAGGATGCGCTCGTCCGGACGGTCCATGTCCTCGAGCCGGGGCAGGTCGAACCGCTTCCCGTACATCTCGAGGAAGGTCGTGTAGAGCTGCTGGAAGATGTCGCCGTCCCGCTCCGCGATCTTGCGGGCCTCCTCCCGCTGGGCCTTCGACTCCTTCCCCGTGTGCTCCACGAAGATCATGTAGGGGGTGCGGGCCAGGATCTCGTACTTGTAGTCGGAGTAGAAGGGGTGGCGCGCCACCCACTTGATGCACTGCCACTGGTCCAGGTAGTTCCGGTCGCTGGTGAGCTTCTTGTAGTGGGCGAGGACCGCCTGGAGGTCCTTCTCCGCCTGGGCGTACTTGTCGGCCTCCACCCAGCGGATCCCCTCGTCCTTCAGATCGATGAGCCGGTCGTAGGCCTGGTTCGCGTAGGTGTCCAGCAGCTCGTCGCCGGGGATCTTCTCGTAGATCTCCGTCAGGTTCTTCTTCCCGCTCTTCTCGTTCGCCCAGTCGTCCTGGGGGTTCTTCTGGAGCACGTAGGTGAGCGACTTCTTCGCGAACCCCGTCATGCCCCGCTCGGTGAACCACTTCCAGGCCGCCTTGTGGGCCGAGAGGTTCGTGCCCGCGGCCAGGAACTTCTTCTGGGCGAGCTCGAGCCGCTTCGCCACCGGAAGCCGGAGGAAGTCCTGGACGTTGTGTTCCGGGTCTCCGGGGCGCGTCGCCGCGCCCGGTCCCGCGGAAGCGGTGCCCGGCCCCGCGGCGGGCTCGCCGCCGCCCCG
>JAOZQC010000406.1 GCA_029932425.1 Planctomycetota bacterium
TTGGGATTGATCGGGGAGTACTTGTCACGTGTGTTTCTGGAGGTGAAGGGGCGACCGACGTTCCTGATTGATCGGGTGGCAGGGAGGATGTCCGGCAGGCATGGTTCCGGGTCGCGGGGCGGGAGGGGTACGGAGGAGGACTGACTGAGGGGCTGGTTGGGCGTGGTGGGGCGGTGGAGGGTTGACCAGCTGGTGATGTTTGCTGGTTTGATGCGGCGGGTGAAATGTGGGAGGGCGAGTGTCGAGGGCGTTTGAGAGGTCGGTGAATGGCGATGTTTGGGCGTACGGTTCTCCAGGCAACGCAATGCAGAATGAGGGATGAATGATGTGGCAGCTCTCGAGCGGCGTGCTGCTGGGGTGGTCGCTCGGGGCGAACGATGCGTCGAACGTGTTCGGGACCGCGGTGGCCTCGCGGATGGTGCGGTTTACCACCGCCGCCGTGCTGTGCGCGGCCTTCGTGCTCCTGGGGGCGATGCTCGAGGGGCGGGCGGGGATGGCGACCTACCAAGCGATGAGCCCCGTCCGGGATCTCGGCACGGCCTTCGTGGTGGCCCTGGGGGCGGCGGTGACGGTGGCCCTCATGACCTGGCGGAAGCTCCCCGTCTCCACGAGCCAGGCAGTGGTGGGGTCGCTGGTGGCGGTGGGGCTCTGGCAGGGGAAGCTGCAGCTGGCTCCCCTCGCGAAGGTGATCATCTGCTGGGTGGCCACCCCCCTCGGGGCCCTGGTTGCGGCCGCGGTCCTCTATCTCGTGCTCGGCCTCGCCATGGACCGCCTCGACCTGAACCTCTTCGCCTACGACCGGAACCTCCGGATCGGCCTGGTGCTCGCGGGCAGCTACGGCGCCTACGCCCTGGGCGCGAACAATGTGGCCAACGTGACCGGGATGTTCGCGGGGAGCGGGATGCTCTCACCGGGCCTGGCCTGCCTGGTGGGCGGCGTCTCCATCGGGCTCGGGGTCCTCACCTACAGCCGGCGGGTGATGATGACGGTGGGCCGGGGGCTCGTGCGGCTCGACGCCTACACCGCCTTCGTGGTGGTGCTCTCCATGGCGGTCACCGTCCACGTCTTCGCCTGGGTCGGGGTCCCCGTCTCCACGAGCCAGGCGGTGGTGGGGGCGGTGCTGGGCATCGGTCTCATGCGCGGCGCCCGCACCGTGAACCGGAGGACCCTCTGGCACATCCTCCTCGCCTGGCTCGGCACCCCCGCCGCGAGCTTCGTCCTCACCCTCGCCGCCATGAAGGTTACATACGGAGGCGGGGGCAATTTGTAGCCTTCGCCGCGCCGTCCGGCCCCGCCCTCCCGGGAAGCCATAGACGAAAACCGCCGTCTCGAACGTCCTTCCCGGGACGGGAGGCACCGTGAGCACGGACCCCATGCAGACCCTCGAGGACGCCTACCTCCTGCTGAAGGACGATCTCCTGAGCACCGCTTACCACCTCCTCGGCGACCACGCGGCGGCGGAGGACGTGCTCCAGGACGTCTTCGTCCGCTTCGCGGGGGACGGCGCCCGGATCGGGGAGGCGCGGGATCTGCGCCGCTACCTCGTCGCCGCCTGCCGGAACCGGGCCCGGGATCATCTCCGCCGGCGCCGGCGGGGGCCCGCGTCCGCACCGTACCTCGACGACCTGCCCGCCGCCGGCGAAGGCCCGCCGGCCGCGGCGGCGGCCCGCGACGAGGCGGGCCGGGTGTCGCGGGCCCTGGGACGCCTCCCCGCGGAGCAGCGGGAGGTCGTGGTCCTCCGGGTCTACGGGCGGCTCCGGTTCCGCGAGATCGCGGAGGTGACCGGGGCGGGGATCGACACGGTGCAGTCCCGGTACCGGTACGCGCTCGAGAAGCTGCGCGCGACCCTGTCGAGGGAAGGAGCGAGACGATGAGCAAGCCGGACGAGGTGACGGAGAGGCTCGAGGCGGCGAGGATCCGGACCACCCCGGAACTGGATCGGAGGGTCCTGGCCGCGGCCAGGAGCGCGGCGGCCGGGACGGCCGGGGGCTGGAAGCGACCCCTGGCCGCGGCCGCGGGATTCCTGCTCCTCGTGGCGGGGGCGTGGGCCGTCGGCGTCGAGGGGAGGAGTCCCGTGATCGAGGTCGCGAACCGCCCGGCCTCCTCCCGGGTACGGAGCGGCAAGCCTGGTGCCGTGGGGGCGGATCGCCCCTCCGGCGCGAGATCTGTGAACGGCTCGGTGAAGATCCGCGCCACGAAGCCGATCACGCTCACGGAGAGAACGGAACCGTCCATCTCGGGCGCTTTGGGGAGGAAAACTCCCGGCGACCGGTTGCCGGCGGAGCCCCGGGCGGCACCAGGGGCGACCGGGTGCCTCACACGTTCTGCCGAACTGGACGGGTTTGCGGGCGATCTGGAAGGGGGTGGCGGGGAGGCGTGGAACCGGGAAGCCTACGACCACGTCCCGGAGAACGGTTTTTGCGACCCGGGGGAGGATCCCCTCTCCACCTTCTCCATCGACGTGGATACCGCGTCCTACGCGAACGTCCGGCGGTTCCTCCGGGAAGGGCGGCGGCCCCCCGCCGGGGCGGTGCGGATCGAGGAACTGCTCAACTACTTCTCGTACGACTACCCGGAGCCCGCGGGCGACCGGCCGTTCTCCGTCACCATGGAGGTGGCGGAGTGTCCCTGGCGGCCGGGCCATCGCCTCGTGCGCATCGGCGTCCAGGGGCGGCGGATGCTCGGGGAGGGGGTTCCCCCCCGGAACCTCGTCTTCCTCCTCGACGTCTCCGGGTCGATGCGTCCCGCGAACAAGCTGCCGCTCGTGAAGGAGGCGATGCGGCTCCTGGTGAACGAGCTGAACGGAGAGGACCACGTGGCGATCGTCGCCTACGCGGGGGCGAGCGGCGTGGTCCTCGAGCCCACGCCGGGAAGCGAGAAGGAGAGGATCCTCGCCTCCCTCGACCGCCTGGGGGCGGGGGGATCCACCAACGGCGCCGCCGGGATCCGGCTCGCCTACGACCTGGCCCGGAGGCACTACCGCGCGGGGGCGATCAACCGGGTGATCCTCGCCACGGACGGCGACTTCAACGTCGGCGTGACCAGCCGGAGCGAGCTCGTGCGTCTCATCGAGAAGGAGCGCGAGAGCGGGATCTTCCTCACCGTCCTCGGCGTGGGCACCGGCAACCTCCAGGACGCCCGGATGGAGAAGCTCGCGGATCGGGGCAACGGCAACTACGCCTACCTCGACTCGGTGCGGGAAGCCCGGAAGGTCCTCGTACGCGAGGCCTCGAGCACCCTCATCACCATCGCGAAGGACGTGAAGATCCAGGTGGAGTTCAATCCCCGCCGCGTGGGCGCCTACCGGCTCATCGGCCACGAGAACCGCGTCCTCGCGGCGCGTGACTTCCACGACGACACGAAGGACGCGGGCGAGATCGGGGCCGGGCGCTCCGTCACCGCCCTCTACGAGATCGCCCCCGCCGAGGAGAGGCCGGAGGGGCCGGGCGTGGGCCCGCTCCGCTACCAGGAGCCCGCCCGCCCCAGCGCGAAGGCCTACGGGGACGAGATCCTCACGGTGAGGCTCCGCTACAAGGAGCCGGACGGCGCGAAGAGCCGGCTCCTCACCTTCCCCCTCGAGGATCCGGGGACCGTGCGCTGGGTCTCGGCGAGCGACGACTTCCGCTTCGCCGCCGCGGTGGCCGCCTTCGGAATGCTCCTCCGGGATTCGAAGGAGAAGGGCGAGGCGAGCTTCTCCCTCGTCCGCGAGCTGGCCCGCGGCGGCCTCGGGAAGGACCCCTTCGGGGACCGCGCGGAGTTCCTTTCCCTGA
>JAOZQC010000407.1:0-2972 GCA_029932425.1 Planctomycetota bacterium
GGTGCGCGACGGGGTCGAGGCCCGGGCCGCCGATCCGGACCGCCTCACCGCGGACCTCCCGCAGGGAACGCTCCCCCTCTTCCGCGCCGCAGAGGAGGCCGGCACCCAGGTCCGGGAGCTCGCGGAGGTGACCTCCACCCTGGAGGAGGCGTTCCTCTCCGCCCTCCAGGAGGCCGCTTCCGGGCCGGGGGAGGCGGCCTGATGCCGGTCTACGACCAGGGCTACCGACCGTACGAGGGTGCGCTCCGGACCCGGTTCCTGCGCTGGTGGCCCATCACCCGGCGCTGCCTCTTCACGGTGCGGAAGAAGCCGCTGGCGGCGGTCCTCATCGCGGGGGGCATCCTCCTGCTCTACGAGGTGATCCTGGTGTACGCCACGGGAGTCACGGAGAGGGGTTTCTCCCGGATCGTGAATCCCTGGGGCTACGGGGACGGGATCTTCTACGACCTCCTCACCCGGGAGACCTACTTCGTGGTGCTCCTGCTCATGGTGTCCGGGGCGGGCCAGATCGCGGAGGACGTGCGCACCGGCGCCCTCCAGATCTACTTCAGCAAGCCCATCACGCACGCCGACTACGTCCTGGGCAAGCTGGGGGCGGTGGTCCTCTCCGGGTGCCTCCTCACCCTGCTCCCCGGCGCGCTCCTCTTCCTGGCCTGCGCCGCGTTCTCCCCGGACTGGTCCTTCCTCACCGGGAATCCCTGGTTGCCGCTCCGGATCCTCGCCTTCTCCCTCCTCATCTCGATCGTCCTCGGCTCCCTCGTCCTCGCGGTGTCCAGCCTGGGCCGGAAGGGAAGGGTGGCGGCCATCGTCTTCGGGGGGGCGTACTTCTTCTCCATGGTGCTCGGCGAGGTGTTGCCCCGGATCCTCGCCGATTCCCGCTACGAGATCGTGCACCTGGGCCGCTGCCTCGGAGCCGCGGGGAGCACGATCTTCACCCAGGGCGACTTCCCCGCGGGCTCCCCCGCGCTGGCCTGGGGGATCCTGGCCTCCCTCTCCCTGGTCTCCGTCCTCCTCCTCGCGCGCAAGGTGAAGGCGGTGGAGGTCGTGCGGTGAGCTCCCCTCGCCCCCCCGTCATCCGCGCGGAGCGGCTCTCGCGGTGGTACGGCGACGTCATCGGCCTGAACGACGTCACCGCCGTCGTGTCGGAGGGGATCACGGGGCTCGTCGGTCCCAACGGCGCCGGGAAGTCGACGTTCCTCCGGATCGTGTCCGGGGAGCTGCACCCCTCCGGGGGGAGCGTCACCGTGCTGGGGGAGGTCCCCTTCGCCAACCCCCGCCTCCACCGGCGGATGGGGTACTGCCCGGAGGGGGACCGTTTCTTCGACGACCTGCGCGCGGAGGACTTCGTCCGGCACCTCCTCCGGCTCTCGGGCTGGCCGCGCCCCGAGGCCCGGCGCCGCGCCCGGGAGGCCCTCGCCGAGGTGGGGATGGACCACGCCCGGGACACCCGGCTTCGAGCCTGCTCGAAGGGAATGCGCCAGCGGATCAAGATCGCCCAGGCCCTGGCCGCGGACCCGGAGATCCTCCTCCTCGACGAGCCCCTCACCGGCCTGGATCCCGTGGCCCGCCACGAGACCATCGAGCTGCTCCGGCGGCGCGCGGAACGGGGGATCTCCATCCTCGTGTCGAGCCACGTGCTCCACGAGGTGGAGAGCCTGACCACGCGCATCCTCCTCATCAACCGGGGCCGCATCGCCGCCACCGGGGAGATGGAGGAGATCCGGGACCTCATCGACCGCCATCCCCGCCGGATCCGGCTGGAGGGCCCGGAACCGCGCCGCCTGGCCTCGCTCCTCGTGGACCGGGAGGACGTGCGTTCCCTCGGGTTCTCGGACGGTGCTCTCCTGGTGGAGACCACGGACCCGGAGGCCTTCTACGGCGACCTTCCCGGACTCCTCGTCCGGCACGGCATTCCCCTCACGGGACTCTCGAGCCCCGACGACCGCCTCCAGGCGGTCTTCGACTACCTGGTGAACGGATGACGGCGTCCTCCCCCGCTCCCCGCCCCGGTTTTCTCTCGGGCTTCGCGCCGAGCTTCACGCGCGGGCTCGCCACGGCGATCACCGTGAAGAAGGGCCTGATCCTGGTGGTGGTCCTCGCCGTCCCCGCCCTGCTCGTGCTCGCGGCCCGCCTCCACGGCGGCCCGAGGGCGCTGGGCCACGCCCTCCCCGCGGTGGTGCTCGTGGTCTACCTCCAGTTCCTCGTGCCCATCGCGGGGCTCCTGTTCGGCACGGGGGTGATCCTGGACGACGCGGGCGCCGGGAACCTCCCCTACCTCTTCACCCGGCCCGTGCCCCGCTCCGCCGTGGTGCTCGGGAAGTCCCTCGCCGCCCTCCTCGCGGCCGCCCTGTGCCTCGTCCTCTCCCTCGCGGTCACGCTCCTCGTGGCCCGGGGGGCCCGGGTGGGGACCGGGTTTCCGGGCCGGGCGATGACCGCGGTGCTCCTCGCCCTGCCCGCCTACCTGGCGGCGTTCACCTTCCTCTCCGTGTTCACCCGCTGGGCCCTCGTGGCGGGGTTCTTCTACGCCTTCGGCCTGGAGTTCTTCCTGGGCATGATCCCGGGCATGATCCGAAAGAGCACCCTCATCTACTACGCCCGGTCCCTCCTGGGCGAGGTCTCCGGCTCGCGCGGGATGCTCCGGGCGTTCTTCGGCCGGGAGGGGCCCGCCTCCCCCGCCCTCGCCGCGGGGGTTCTCCTGGGGACGGCCCTTCTCGGGATCCTCCTCACCTGCCTTCTGGTGGCGGGGAAGGAGTTCGTGTCGGCGGAGCGGGAATGAGGCGCGGGAGGCCGGACACCCCCGGGACCCCGGCCGGCCGATCCCCCCTCCCGCCGGGCGCCCGGTCGTCCCCGCCGGCTCTCGTCGCGCCCGGCCCCGCGCGCCGGTCGCCCCCCCGGGCCGACCCGGGGGGGCCCCCGGGCCCCCCCCAAACCCGCCGCACGTCCCCCTGCGAGGACATTCCCCTTGCGTCTGA
>JAOZQC010000407.1:2982-3765 GCA_029932425.1 Planctomycetota bacterium
CCTCCCGCCGGGCGCCCGGTCGTCCCCGCCGGATCTCGGCGCGCCCGGCCCCTCGCGACGGTCTCCCCCCGGGGACGACCGGGGGTGGACCACGGGCCCCCCGCTCCGGGGCAAGCCCCCTCGCCGGTGGAGAAAGGGGAGGTAGAATCGGGATCCGGATGGCTGATCCGAACCGGGACACGCTCACGATCGAGGGGCTCGGCGGGCTCTACAACGGCGAGGTCTTCTTCCTGGCCGCCGGCCAGTCCGGCTCGCTGGGGCGCACCTCCCTCGCCACCTTCCCCGTGACCCTCTGCCGGAACTACCGCCGCCTCGCCGCGGACCCCGGCCTTCCCTCGCTCCTCTCGCGGATGAAGTCCCGCCACGTCCGCTTCCTGTACGCCGGCGGGGGCCGGCTCATCGTGGAGAACCTCTCGGGGGAGTCCGTCACCGTGGGGTGGCGCCCGGTGGAGGACCGGATCGAGGTGGACCTCGCGAAGGGGCCCGTCCGGGTGGAGTTCGGGTACGGCGAGCGCGTGGTCGCCCGCATTCCCGGCGCCCCCGACACGTTCCAGGAGCTGGGGTCCCCCCGGAACGAGGAAGAGGAGATCCAGGGGGTCTTCATGGCGCTCCTGGAGCCGAAGCCGCCCGCCCCCGGTCCCGAGGGGGAGGAGCTCGTCCTCCTGCCCCCCCCTCCCCCGGCTCCCCCGCCCTCCCCGGAGACCTCCCCCCCGGAGGGCGGCGGCCCGCCTCCTCCCCCCGGGGGCCGGCGCCGGGGGCCGTTCGGCCGGTTCCCGTCCGGCA
>JAOZQC010000408.1 GCA_029932425.1 Planctomycetota bacterium
ACCATCGAGGTGGAGCTCATGGGGTACTTCCTGACCCTCCGGAAGCAGGAGGCACGGTCCGTCGAGCTGGAGGTCGAAGCATGACTGTCTCGACGGAGAGACGTCGGGTGGCCGTGATCGGCAACCCCAACACGGGGAAGACGACGCTTTTCAACGCCCTGACCGGGCTCAACCAGCACGTGGGAAACTACCCCGGGGTGACCGTGGAGAAGAAGACCGGCAGGTTCGGCGAAGGCGTCGAGCTGCTCGACCTGCCGGGAACCTACAGTCTGGCCGCGTTCAGCCCCGACGAGGCGGTGGCCACGGAAGTCCTCCTCGGCGACATCGACGGCGAGCGACGACCGGACCTGGCGATCGTCGTGGTGGACACCGCGAACCTCAACCGGAACCTCTACCTGGTCACCCAGGTGATGGAGACGGGGGTGCCTACCGTGGTCGCCCTGAACATGGTCGACCTGGCCCGGCGCGCCGGGATCGAGGTGGACGCAAGGGGCCTCTCGGAAAGCCTGGGGATCCCGGTCGTTCCCACCGTAGCCACGAGAAAACAGGGGTTGGCCGACCTTCGCCGGGCCGTCGAGGCGGCGATGGGCTCCTCTGCCCCGGAGCTTCGCTGGGCGTGGCCGGCCGAGATCACCCGGGAGGCGACGGAGATCACGAAGCGGTTCGACATACAACCGTTTGTCGCCCGACGCGCCCTCGTGGACGCCGGGGGGTCCATGGAGAATGCGATCGCCGCGGCCCACGGAGAGGAGGCTCGGCAGGTGCTCGAATCCGCCCGAGCCCGGGTGAGGCAAAGAACCGGCCTGAGCCCCGGGGCCCTCGAAGCCCGGATGCGCTACGGCTGGACCGCGGGGGCCGTCAAGGCCCACGTCACCCGGCGAACGGTGGGCAGGTCGAAGACCGATCGCGCGGACGCCCTGTTGACGCATCGCCTGTCCGGTACCGTGATCTTCGTCGCCCTGATGACGATCGTTTTCATGTCGATCTTCCAGTGGGCCAGTCCCCTCATGGACCTCGTCAACGGGGCCTTCGGAGCCCTCGGCGAGCTTGTCGCCGGCTGGTTCGCGGGCACGGCTCTCCAGGGGGGGGTGCTCGAGAGCCTGCTCGTGGACGGGGTGGTCGCGGGAGTCGGGGGCGTGCTGATCTTCCTCCCCCAGATCCTGGTCCTCTTCCTCTTCATCGCCGTGCTCGAGGACTGCGGGTAGGGAACGATCCTACGGCCCGGCGGAACGCGCCGGGAAGTGAGGGCGTGACCGGAGCGGCGAGGCCGCGCTCCGTCACGCCCCCTTGCGTTTGGCTGCAGTATCTGGGTCAAGGAGGAACACGGATGAAGATAGGATGTGTCACCGTCGTGCTGGCCGCGGCGATCGTCGTGGCCGCCGTCGTCCCCGGCCACACGGAGGATGCAGATCCCACGCCCGCGCGCGGGGCTTCCGGGAGACCCGGACTCCTGGTCGTCGCCCACGGGGCGCCGGCCGAGGCGCCGAACCGGCTCGTGCTGGAGATGAAGCCGTTGATCGCCCGGGCGCTGGGGAGGGAGTCCCCTTTCGGCGCCGTCGAGATCGCCTTCCTGGAGTTCGCGCGACCGACGGTGGCGGAGGGGGTGAGGTCCCTCGAGGACGCCGGTTGTTCGAGGATCGTGGCCGTCCCGCTCCTCATCGCCCCGTCGGACCACTCCCTCCTCGACGTCCCCGCCCTCCTCGGCCTCTACACGGACCCCGAGAGGTCGAGGGAGCTCCTCGCGGCAGGCGCGGAGATCGCGAGGCCGCGGGTCCCGGTCACGGTCACTCCGCCGCTCTCCCGGGGAGACGCGCTGCTCGAGTGCCTGCTGGAGCGGGTGCGGGCGATCTCGACGGATCCCGGAAACGAGGCGCTGGTGGTCTGCGCCCACGGGTCGGGCCTGACGGAGGCAGAGTGGGACGGCCTCCTCCGCCGCGCCGCGACGTTCGTCTGCGGGAAGGTGGGCATCACGTACGCCGACTGGGCACAGATCCAGACGGGCCAGGGGTTCCTGCGCGAGGGCGCCCGGGCCATCCGGGACGCCGGCCGGAGGCGAGAGCGTGTGCTCGTAGCGGGCCTCTACCTCGTGACGGGGATGGAGGACATCGTCGAGCGTCGTGGCGGGCCCTCCGGGCGGGGGGGCGGGGGGAACGACCTCTTGGAATTCCTTCACGGCGACCGCGTCGTGTACACGGAGAAGGGGCTGTTGCCCGACGCGAGGATCGCCTCGTGGGTCGCGCACACGGCGACGGAGGCCGCCGCCCTGCAGGCGGGGACGCCCGGGCTGGAACCCATCCGCATCCTCGACGAGGACCGCCTGCTCCACCTGTCCGTCCGGGACGCCGCCAAGTACCACGGCGACCTCTGCGCCTGCCTCGCCTGCGGCTTCCGGGCCACGCAGCTCGGCATCCGGGAGCTGTGGGGGGACGAGATCCCCGAGCGCGAGGACATCCGCGTCCTGAGCGCGCACCCCGCGCACGGAGTCCGCGACGCGTTCGAGTTCGTCACGCGGGCGGCGACGAGGGGCGACCTCGAGACCGCCCCTCCCCCGGGCACGAGCCGGAAGGACATGAAACCGGAGAACTGGATCTTCACCTTCACCCGCAAGTCCACGGGGGAGTCGGTGGAGATCAGGGTGCGGGAGAGCGTCTTCCCCGGCGGCGCAAGGGACTTCCTGGCGCTCCGCCGGGCGGCGAAGTTCGGCGAGAACACGGGGACCGAGTTGAAGGAGAAGTTCGCGGCGGCCCGGGACGAGCTGAGGGACTCGTTCCTCGAACGTCCCCTCGAGGATCTGTTCGAGCACGAGAAGAGAGAAAAGAGTAGATGACGCGGACCTGGCTCACGACCGCCTCTCGGGTGGCGGAGCCCCAATGAGAAAAGGAGCTACTTCCATGTCACATTCCATGTCACATCGCGCCTTGTTCGGTCTTCTGGGGATCCTCTGCCTCGTCGCGGCGGTCGGCTGCGGAGGCGACTCCTCGGGGGGAAGCTCGAAGCGAGCTTCCCCGTTCTTCGTCACCGGGAGCGTGCCGGCGGACGGCGAGACGGAAGTCGAACCGCTCGGCCTGGCCCGGCTCCACTTCTCCATGCCCGCGGACCCGGCCACGCTCACGGCCGCGACGGTCTCCGTGACCGTCGATGAAGAGCCGGCTCCCACCGAGATCGAACTGTCCCCGGATGGACAGACCGCCGAGATCTCCATCGGCGGCGTTCTTCCTCCCGGGGCGGAGGTGGTTCTCGTCCTCGACGAAGAGGAGGTGAGGAACCTGAAGGGCAGGCGCCTGAACAAGAAGAAGGGGCCGGTCGAGCTGCGCTTCACCATCGAGAGCCCCGAAGAGACCATCTCCGGCGGCTCTATCCCTGCGTCGCTCACAGGGCGCTTCCTTCCCGCGGCCACGCGTCTGAGTGACGGCCGCGTGTTGATGAGCGGCGGCTTGGGCAGCACCGGCGAGGTCCACTCGAGTGCCGAGGTGATCGCGGCAGACGCCTCCGTCGACCTCGCAACCGGCAATCTGACGCTGGGTCGGTGGGGCCACGCGGCCGCCCGAATGATCGACGGACGGGTGCTGACCGCCGGCGGTTTCACAGATGGAGCGGGCGCGGTTACCACGTCGAGCGTGGAGATCTACGACCCCGCCACCGGCACGTTTGAGGCGACGGGAAGCCTTGTGAACGCCCGGGGGACCTTCTCCCTGCTGCGCACGGCGGACGGAGTGATCCTGGCGATCGGCGGCGCAGGCACCTACGT
>JAOZQC010000409.1:0-640 GCA_029932425.1 Planctomycetota bacterium
AGCCTACCCCCGGCGGGAGCGGAGGTAGAGCCCGAGCGCGGTGGCCGCGTCCACCGTCTCCTCCCCGGGCAGCACGGTGCCGTCGCGCGCCTCTCGGGTCACCGCGGCGCGGATGCCGGGGAGGGGGTCGAGGGTCTCCACGGGGGAGTCGGAACCGAACAGCACCTCCGCCCCGGATTCGAGGAGCGACCGGACGGGGAAGGAGCGGCGCGCCCGTTCCTCGCCCCAGGCCGCGAGGAGGACGGGGGTGTCCAGGAGGAGGTGGACGGGCTGCATCGAGGCCGCCACCCCCAGGGCCGCGAAGCGGGGCAGGTCGTCGGGATGGACGCACTGGGCGTGCTCCACCCGGTGGGGGAGGCCGGGCGCCGACTCCGCGAGGTCGAGCGCCTCCCGGACCGCGGCGTCCCCGATGGCGTGGAAGAAAGTGGGGAGCCCGTGCTCCGCGGCGCGCCGCACGCGCTCCCGGGCCAGCTCCGGGCCGCGGGCCCGGTGTCCGGTGCCGCCCGTGTCGAGGTACGGCTCGAGCATCCAGGCGGTGCGGGAGCCCAGGGCGCCGTCCAGGAACATCTTCTGGCCGCGGATCTCCACGAGGCCGGGCACCTCCCGGTACTCGTCCCGGTGCGCGAGGTACTCCTCGAAC
>JAOZQC010000409.1:650-3737 GCA_029932425.1 Planctomycetota bacterium
CCTCGAACTCGTAGTCGCGGATGGAGAAGACCACCTTCAGGGAGAGCTCCCCGGCCCGGGCGAGGTGGAGGATCGCGGCCAGCTCCTCGAGTCGGCCGTGGTCGTGGACCTCGCGGATGCCGCGGGCGAGGAACGCCCGCTCCGCGGCCCGGACCGCGGCCGTGCGTTCCTCGAAGGTCTCCCGGCCCGCCCGGTCGTGGAAGTCCCGGACCTCGTCCTCCGTGAGGTACCCCGGGGATCCGGGGGGGAGGCCCGCACGCTCCAGCGCCCGCCGGTTCACCCAGAGGGCGTGGAGATCGTGGGAGGCGAGCCGGACCGGATGCTCCGGGGCGACACCGTCGAGGTCCGCGGCGCGGGGAGGACGGTCCAGGCCGAGGGCATCCCGGGAGAAGCCGCTCCCCTCGATCCACCGGCCGGGCGGCAGCTCCCGGGCCCGGGCCGCCACCGCCTCCCGCACCTCCTCCAGGGAGAGCCCCCCGAGGGGGATCCGGCCCGCGGCCAGGCCCGTGGGCACGAGGTGGGCGTGGGCGTCCCGGAGACCCGGGTCCCGCTTCGCGGCGTCCAGATCGATCCCCTCGAGGCCCGGACGGCTCATGCCGCCGCTCCGCATGCTTCACCGGGCGCCGCGGCGGGGAGAAGGGGGCCGCGGGGGGAGGGGGGCATGAAGGGCGGGAGGCCTGACCCTGGATTTGCAGGGCATGGGGCCTGACCCTGGGTTTGCAGGGCATGGGGCCGTACCCTGGGTTTGCGGGGTATAGGGCCGTACCCCATGTTTTCAGGAGAGACGGGCGGCCACCTTGCGGTTGGCGGTCTTGCCGTCCACGCGACCCCGGTAGCGGGCCATGAGCTCCCTCATGACCTTGCCGATGTCGCGCTTCGACTCGGCACCCGTCTCCGCGATGATCTCGTCGATGGCGGCGTCCAGCTCCTCCTCCGGGAGCTCCGCGGGGAGGTAGGCGGAGAGGATCTCGGCCTCCGCCCTCTCCGCGGCGGCGCGGTCGGAGGCCCCGGAGGCCTCGTACTGCTCGGCCGCCTCGCGGCGCCGCTTCACCTCCCTCCGGATCACCGCCACCACGTCCTCGTCGGTGAGCTCGCCCCGCTTCTCGATGCGGGCGTTCTTCACCGCGGCCTGGAGCATGCGCAGCACGGAGGTCCGGTCGCGGTCCCGGGCCTTCATGGCCTCCGTGAGGTCCCCGGTGATGCGCTCGGCCAGGCTCATTCCTTCTCCAGCCTCACGGCGTAGGACTCGAGGATCTGCTTCACCTCGTCCTCCTTCCGGTTGATCCCGATGATGTTCTCGAGCACGATCGCCCGCTTCTCCTCGGCCACGTGGAAGATGATGGTGCCGGACCGGAGCAGCAGGTACTCGAAGACGTCGGAGATCTCCTTGTCCATCTTCACGTGCTGGGCCTGGTAGCGCTTCACGTCACCGAGGAACCCGTGCTTGTGCAAGAGCTCGTTCCGGCGCACCACCCAGTAGTTGAACCGGGTCTGCAGGAAGATGAGCGCGTAGATCACGGTGAACACGAAGAAGATGAAGAAGAAGAAGTGGTGATCGGCCTGGGGATGGATGTCGGCCAGGAAGCCGAAGACCTTCCCCCAGAAGTGGAGCAGGAGCCCCAGGAAGAGCAGGGCCAGGCCGAGGAAGAGCAGCGCCACGGAGAGCATCCGGGAGAACTCGAAGGAGACCACGAGCAGGTTGAAGGTGAACACCCACAGGAAGACCCAGGTCCACGTGCGCTGGACGGCTGCCGCGTGCTCCGAATCGGAGTAGAGGGCGGTGATGATCCCGCACACCAGCGCGGCGATCCAGGTCAGGTAGAAGAAGATCACCTTCGGGTAGGGGCGCAGCACGGTACGCTCCACCCTCTTCTTCTTCCCCTCCGTCTTCGGGGCCTCCCCGGCGGGCGGGGTGCTTCTCTCCACGTTCGCGTCCTCGGCCATGGGTGCTCCTCCTCGCTGGGGGGTGTCCTCCGGAATCCCGGGGAGATCCTATCAGCCCCCGGCGGAGAGTGTCCATTGCTGGCCCGGTCGAGCGGCCGGGAATACGATGGCCCCGATGCCCCCCGCCGAGACGAAGAGCCGGAGGCTGGTCTGCCCGGAGACCTGCCGCAACCTGGTCTGGGAGATCTCCCCCGAGGAGGGCGAGCGGAGGCCCGGCCGCTACTGCCTGAACCGACTGGGGCCGGTGCACATCCTGGACTGCCCGCTCACCCAGGGGCTCGAGTGCCGCCTCTACGAGCCGCGGCCGGAGGGCGAGGAGCCGCGGACCCTCGACGACGACGGCCTGGACGATCTCCGGGGGGAGCTCACCCTCGACTACCTCCGGTGGCCCTACTGGAAGCGGGTCCGGGCGCTCCGGGAGACGGGCTGCGCCGAGGAGCCGATCCGGGTGGAGCCCGTCCCCGACGAGGAGGACGAGGAGGAGGCGGACGCGGCGGCGGCCCTCTCTTCTCCGGGCGTTCCGGAGGAGGCGGGCGAGGCGCTCCGGGAGAAGTACCCCGGGCAGCGCCGCTCGGAGGACCGGCTGCGCGCGCGCCGCCGGGAGGCCCCGCGGGACCGCCCGGCGCCCTCTCCTCCGGGGAAGGAGCCCGGGCCCGAGCCGGAGGGGAAGCCGCCGGGGGAGACGGGGAAACCGGGCGTCGCCCCGAAGGAGAAGCCCCCGAAGCCGGGGAAGAAGGGGGAGCGGAGGAGGTCGTCCCGGGGCCGCCGCCGGCGGCGCCGGAGGAAGTGACGCCGGCTCACTCCTCCCCGAGGAGCTCCGCGAGGTGCCGGAGGGCGGCCGCCGTCCGCCCGGGATACCACCCCAGGAGATCGCCCCGGCAGGGCAGGAGGCGGACCGGATCCCCCGGGGAGAGGCCGGCCTCCTCGCGAAAGGCCCGGAGGTCCCCCTCGGCGAAGGGGTAGGGCTCCGTGGGGAAGAGGACGATCCGGGTCCCCGCCCGGGCCACCGCCGCGGGGCTCGTCTCCGGGTACCGCGGGCCCCGGTCGGGGAGGGGGAAGACGAGGCCCGCGGCGGCGAGCAGGTCCCCGAGGTAGGTCCGGGGCCCCGCGGCCCTCCAGGGCTTCCTCCACACCAGGCCCACG
>JAOZQC010000410.1 GCA_029932425.1 Planctomycetota bacterium
ACGCCCGGACCGGGGGATCGTCCCGCCCTCGGTTCGAGAGGGCGAAACGCGTGGCGCGGGGCGGGGGCGAGGCGGTGTTCGTCTCGGGGACCGCGGCCATCGTGGGGGAGAGGAGCGTGGCGCCCGGGGACGTGACGGCGCAGACGCGAAGGACCATCGAGAACATCTCCCTTCTCACGGGGGGGCGGGGACTCTCGCACCTCCGGACCTACGTGAAGCGCGCGCGCGACATCCCGGCCGTGCGCCGGATCTGCGCGGAGGCGTTCGGCCCGATCCCCTCCCTCTACGTCACGGCCGACGTCTGCCGCGACGAGTTGCTCGTGGAGCTGGAAGGGGCGCTCTTCGCCCGCGTGGAGGTATGCCGATGAGGAAGGCCGTCGTGCTCCTGCTCCTCCTCCCCGGGCTCGGCGCGGCCGGACGGGCCGCGGAGCCCGGGCCGGGGAACCCCTTCGAGAGGCGCGTGGTTCCCCCCTCCCGGAATCCCGTCGATGTCGCGGTGCGGGCGCTGCTCCGGGAGAAGGGCATCGAGCCCGCGTTCCGCTGCTCCGACGCGGTGTTCCTCCGGCGGGTCTACCTCGACGTCACCGGGACCCTGCCCGAGCCCCGGGCCGTCCTCCGGTTCCTGGCGGACCGCCGGCCCGGGAAGCGGGCGAGGGTGATCGACGAGCTGCTCGAGAGGAAGGAGTACGCCGACTACTGGGCCCTCCGGTGGTGCGACCTCCTCCGGGTGAAGTCCGAGTTCCCCGTGAAGCTGTGGCCCAACGCGGTGCAGGCCTACCACCGCTTCGTGCGCGACGCGCTCCGGGAGAACCGGCCCCTGGACGAGTTCGCCCGGGAGCTGCTCACCGCCTCCGGAAGCAACTTCCGCGTCCCCGCGGTGAACTTCTACCGGGCGGTGTCGAGCCGGGATCCCGCCTCGCTGGCCCAGGCCGTGGCCCTCACCTTCCTGGGGGTCCGCGTGAAGAGCTGGCCGGAGGCCCGGCGGAAGGGGATGGAGGCCTTCTTCTCCCGGGTCGCCTACAAGAAGACGGCGGAGTGGAAGGAGGAGATCGTGTTTCCGGACCCGGCGCCCCGCGGGGAGATCACCGCGGTGTTCCCCGACGGGACCGCGGTGCGGATCCCCCCGGACGAGGACCCCCGGAAGGTCTTCGCGGACTGGCTCCTCCGGCCCGGAAACCCCTGGTTCGCACGGAGCGTCGCGAACCGGGTGTGGGCGTGGCTCATGGGCCGGGGGATCATCCACGAGCCGGACGACATCCGGCCGGAGAACCCCCCGAGCAACCCCGCGCTCCTGGCCTGCCTCACGAGGGAGTTCACCGCGTCCCGGTTCGACCTGAAGCACCTGATCCGGCTGATCCTCGAGTCCGAGACCTACCAGCAGTCCCCGATCCCGCGGAGCGACGATCCCCGGGCGGAGGCCCTCTTCGCGCACGCCATCGTCCGGCGCCTCGACGCGGAGGTGCTCATCGACGCGCTCTGCTGGATCACGGGGACCACGGTGAAGTACCAGAGCCCGATCCCGGAGCCCTTCACCTTCATCCCCGAGGACCACCGCACGATCGAGCTGGCGGACGGGAGCATCACGAGTCCCCTCCTCGAGATGTTCGGCCGCCCCTCCCGGGACACGGGGCTCTGGTCCGAGCGCAACAACCGCGTCACGGGATCGCAGCGGCTCTTCCTGCTGAACTCCTCGGACATCCAGGGGCGGATCGAGCGCGGCTTCCGGCTCCGCGCGGTCCTCCGGAACGCGGGGCGGAATCCCCGGCGGGCGATCCGGGCGATCTACCTCCACATCCTCTCCCGGCCGCCCACGGAGGAGGAGACGGCCCTCGCTCTCGACTACGCGCGGCGGGGCCGGGCCAACCCGAAGCAGGCCGCGGACGATCTCGTCTGGGCCTTGATCAACACCAAGGAGTTCCTGTACCGGCATTGACGGGGAGCATGGACATGGAGCGAAAGGACATCGATCCGGGCCTCACGAGGCGGGAAGTCCTGAAGCGGGCCCTGCTCGGCGGCGCCGGCCTGGCCCTCACGGGAGGGATGGGGGGGCTCCTGCCCCGGGTGCTCGCCGCGGGTTCGGCCGGCGCCCGGCCCGGGGCCACCGCGAAGGCGGTGATCCAGATCTGGATGTGGGGGGGCCCCTGCCACATCGACACCTTCGATCCCAAGCCCGGCGCGGGACGCGACTACACCGGGCCGCTGGACCGGGACATCCCCACGAACGTGAAGGGGATCCGCATCAACGCGGGCCTCCCCCTCCTGGCGCAGCAGGCCGACAAGTACGCGATCCTCCGCAGCGTGACCCACAACGTGTTCGCCCACGAGACGGCGTCTTACATCGTGCAGACGGGAGCCACCCCCGGCGGGAAGCGCATCGTCCGGCCCAGCGTGGGGGCGGTGGTGAACCTGTTCAAGGGCCGCGACCACGGCTACCGGGGAAGGACCCCGCCCTACGTGGTGCTGACGCGGCCCCTGGGCCGCTTCTCGGAGGTGGGGATCCTGGGTCTCCGCTACAAGCCCTTCGTCACCGGCGGCGACCCCAACCAGAGGGTGTTCGCGGTGGAGGGGATCGTGGCGCGGGGCGTCACCCGGGAGCGGCAGGAGGCCCGCCGGAAACTCCTGCACGAGCTCGACGCCCTGGGCCGGGCCCTGCCCGACGACCCTCGGTTCCGCGAGCTGGACCGCGCGGAGGACGAGGCCTACGAGATGATTCTCGGCGACGCGGGGAAGATCTTCGACCTCTCGGAAGAGAAGACCGAGACCCGCGAGCGGTACGGCCGGAGCAAGTTCGGGCAGTCCTGCCTGATGGCCCGGCGCCTGGTGGAGGCCGGCGTGCCGTACGTCTCGATCAACTACGAGGGCTGGGACACGCACAAGCGGCACTTCGAGACGATGACCCGCAAGCTGCCGGAGCTGGACCGGGGCTTCTCCGCCCTCCTCGAGGACCTGGCGGAGCGGGGGCTTCTCGACAGCACCATCGTGTGGTGGGGCGGAGAGTTCGGGCGGACCCCCAAGGTGATGTGGCAGCCGCCCTGGAACGGGGGGCGGAACCACTGGGGCCGGGCCTTCTGCACGGTGCTCGCGGGAGGCGGCATCCGGGGGGGACGCGTGGTGGGGGCCACGGACGCCACGGGGGAGAACGTGGTGGAGCGACCCGTGCACCCGCGTACCGTGATCGCCGGTATCTACGAGCTCCTCGGCATCGACGGCGAGGCGCCCCTGCCGAACCCCCGGGCGCTTCCCGTGAACGTCCTGCCGCCGCCCCCGAAGGGCGTCCCGGCGGACGATCGCCTGCGGGAGATCCTGCCATGAGAACGCTCCGCGCCGGCCGGCCGCTGCGGCTCCTCGGCGCCCTCGTCTCGCCCGCCCCCGGGGCCCCGGCCGCGCGGAGGCCCGTCCTCCCCTACCTGGGCGCCGCGGGGGGCCGCCGCGGCACGGTGGTGACCGTCGAGGCCGGCGGCCAGAACCTGCGTGGGGCGAACCGGGTGGTGGTCTCCGGCCGGGGCGTGCGGGGCCGGGTGATCCGGCACGGGCGCCAGCCCTTCTTCCTCCGGCCGGAGCAGAGGAGGGAGCTGGTCCGGCGGCTCCGGAGGATCGCCGCCCGGAAGCTCGGCGGGCGGCCCGGGGCACGCGGCCGGCCGGGCCGCCGGGATCGCGCTCCCGCGAAGCCGGCCGGGAAGGGGAAGCCGGGCGGGAAGGGGAAGCCGGCCGGGAAGGGGAAGCCGG
>JAOZQC010000411.1 GCA_029932425.1 Planctomycetota bacterium
CCTTCCCGGCGGCGTGTAGCTCACGAGGGCCACGAGCAGGAAGGCGAAGAAACCGGCCAGGACCAGGAAGCGGGCCGTCCCGAAGGCGGGAGAGGCCAGCCAGGCTCCCGCCCGCGTCTCCGGAGAGATGCCCGGGACCGCCGCCCGGGCCGCCTTGCCCTTGCCCGCCATGCGTGCCCTCGCTTGACCGAGGCGAAACTCCCCCCGCCGGGAGGGGATCCCACCTCAGATCAGTCTAGCTTCCGCGGCGAGAGATACAAGTCTCTGGGCAAGAAAGTCCTTGGACACCGACATGTGGTGTTCCCGGCGGCCGTCGGCCCCCAGGATCGTGAAGTCGGAGACCTGCGCCCCGATGGCGCGCGGGGAGTCGAGGACCACGAGGTCGAGATGCTTCCGGACGAGCTTCTCCCGGGCGTTCTCCTCCCCGCGCTCCGACTCCAGGGCGAAGCCCACCAGGATCCGGTCGCCCTTCATCCCGCCGAGCTCGGCGAGGATGTCCGGGGTGGGCACGAGCGTGATCCGCAGGGCCTCTCCCGTCTTCTTGAGCTTCCCGGAAACGCGCTTCTCCGGGCGGTAGTCGGCGACGGCGGCGGTCATCACCACCACGTCCGCGTCCGGGAAGGCGGCCAGGACGGCCTCCCGCATCTCCTCCGCGGAGACCACCTCGACGAGACGCGCGGCGGGAGGGGGAGCGAGCTCCACCGGGCCGGAGACGAGGGTGACGCGGTGGCCCGCGGCGAGGGCGGCCCGCGCCACGGCGTGTCCCATCCGGCCGGAGGAGGCGTTGGAGAGGTAGCGGACGTCGTCCAGGTGCTCCCGGGTGGGGCCCGCCGTGACCAGGAACCGGAGGGGCTCAGCCGGCATCTCGCCCCGCCCGTGAGAATCGAAACATCCGTGACAGGCCTGGGTCCTTCATGTTTCGCGGGATCGGAGGAGAGCGGCGAGGGTCACGCTTCGCTCCCGGCCTCGTGCGTCGCCCGGCCGGCGGAAACCTCCGTGCCGGGCAGGGGTCTTTCCTGCTTCGCGGGATCGGGGGGAGCGGCGAAGGTTACAGATCACTCCCGCCTCCGCAGGTAACCTCCCCCAGGGCGTCGAGGACGGCCTGGACGATCTCGGCGGGCTCGGCCATGCGGCCCCGCCCGGTGTCGCCGCAGGCGAGGTAGCCGGAGCCCGGCTCCACGAAGCGGTAGGAGAGCCGCTCCCGGAGGAGGGCCATGTTCGCCTGCACCACCGGGTTCTCGAACATGCGGGCGTTCATGGCGGGGGCGATCACCACGGGGGCGGTGACCGCAAGGAGGGTGGTGGTGAGGATCTCGTCCGCGATCCCGTGGGCGAGCTTCCCGATGGTGTTGGCGGTGGCGGGGGCGATCACCGCCACGTCGGGGAGCTCCGCCAGGCTGATGTGCTCCGTGAACTCCTCCGTCCGGTCCCAGAGGTCGGTGTGCACCGGGTGCCGCGAGAGGGTGCTGAAGGTGCGGGGGGTCACGAGCTCCGCGGCGGACCGGGTCAGGATCACGTGCACCTCGTGGCCGAGCTGGGTGAGCCGGCTCGTGATCTCCGCCGCCTTGTAGGCGGCGATGCTTCCCGTCACGCCCTGGAGGATCCGCGCCATGGGGGATCAGTCCCCGAGGATGCTGGTGTCGACGGTGTCCTCGTCCGGCTCCAGCTCGATCTTGCCCTCCTCGATCTCCCGGAGGACCATCCGGAGGGGGCTCTCCCCGGCCTGGTGCAGCACGTGCGGCGCGGTGCGGGTGATCTCCTGCAACCGCCGCTGGATGAGCGAGGCCAGCACGAAGCGGCCGCCCACCTTCTCCACGAGATCGTCGATCCGCTTGATGAGGTCCGTGGTCATCTCCGGGATCCCTCCGCTGCTCGGGTTCTCTGCGTTTCGATGAGGGACCGCAGCTCGGATACCGCGCGGTCCAGGTCGTCGTTCACCACCGTGGCGTCGTACTCGCCCTCGCGCGCCAGCTCCTCGCGCGCGACGGCCAGCCGGCGGCCCCGCTCGGCCCCCGACTCCGTCCCCCGTCCCCGGAGCCTCGCTTCCAGCGTCTCCGGGTCCGGCGGCTTCAGGAAGACGAACAGCGCGGGCTCGATCCGTCCCCGGATCTGCGCCGCGCCCTGCACGTCCACGTTCAGGAGGCAGACGCCGCCCCCGGCCAGGATCCTCTCCACCTCGGAGCGGAGGGTCCCGTAGCGGCGCCCGTGGACGATCGCGTGCTCCAGGAACTCGCCGCGCTCGAGGCGGGCGTCGAACTCCTCCTCGTCCAGAAACACGTAGTCTACCCCGTCCCGCTCCCCCGGGCGGGGTTCTCGCGTGGTGGCCGTCACCGCCCGGCGCCAGCCCGTCCGCTCGAGGAGCTTCTGCACCACCGTGGTCTTTCCCGCCCCCGAGGGACCGGAGACCACCACGAGCAGGCCCCGGGGGGTCACTCGACGTTCTGGACCTGCTCCTTCAAGCGGTCCAGCTCCACCTTCAGGTCCACGCAGAGCCGCGACATCTCCACGTCCGCGGACTTCGCCGAGATCGTGTTGGCCTCCCGGAGCATCTCCTGGGCGAGGAAGTCGAGACGCCGCCCCACCTCCTCCTCCGCCCGCAACGCCTCGCCGAGCTGGTCGAGGTGGCTCGAGAGGCGGGTGATCTCCTCCGTGACGTCCGAGCGCTCGGCCAGGATCGCCACCTCCCGGGCGAGGTCCTCCTCCGCCACCCGGATCTCTCCCCCGCCCCCGAGCAGGGCCTTCACCCGTTCCCGGAGCCGGTCCCGGTTCTCCGCCACCACCCGCGGGGCCCGTTTCCCCAGGCGGCCCACGAGGCGGGCGATGCGGGCGCGGCGCCCGGCCAGGTCCTTCCTGAGGTTGGAGCCTTCGCGCCGCCGCATCGCCGCGAGCCGGCGCAGGGCGGTGACGATGACCGCCCGGACCAGCTCCCAGTCGGAGTCGGGGAGGACGGCGTCGATCTCCTCCGCCTCGAAGACGCCGGGAAGCCGGGCCAGGAGGTCGAGGGTGGGGGCGTCCGGCAGATCCGCCCGGCGGCCCAGGCGGGCGAGGAGCTTCCGGTAGGCCTGGACGGCCTCCTCGTTCATCCGGACCTTCACGGGGCGTTCCCGGAGGTCGAGCCTCACGACGAGGTTCACCGTGCCCCGCGTCACGTACTCCCGCACCAGGGCGTCGATCTCGTGCTCCCGGGAGGAGAGGGCGGAGGGGACCCGCACCGAGACCTTGAGGAAGCGGTTGTTGACGGAGCGGACCTCCACCGCCGCGGCGAGGCCGGATCGGGACCGGGAAGCGGCACCGAAGCCCGTCATGCTCTTCATCTGGATCTCACTACTTCGGCTGGTCCGGCTTCGCGGGGGCGGCGGGCTTGACGGGAGCGTCCGGTTTCGAGGTCTTCCCCGGGGCGGCCGCGTCCTCGCCCCCGGGCTTCTCCGGCGCCTGCTTCACGGGCTGGTCGGAGGCTCCGGCCGCGGAATCCGTGGCCGTGGCGGCGAGGATGACCGCCGAACCGATGAAGATCACCGCCAGCGTGGCCGTGAAGCGGTTGATGCCTCCCGCCCCCACGCCGAACGCCTCCCCGCCCGCGCCTCCGAACGCGGCGCCCAGGCCGCCGCCCTTGCCCTCCTGGAGGAGGATCACCAGGATGAGCAGCAGGGAGGAGATGGTGAACGCGATGTAGAGGATCGCCCGGATGATGTCGAT
>JAOZQC010000412.1 GCA_029932425.1 Planctomycetota bacterium
GCAGGGCCGGGCGCGGTTGTGGTGATGCACGCGGGAGGCGGGGTCCGCGGCGGGGAGGACGTCGTGGGCGCCGTGGCACGAGGTACAGCCCGCCGCCACCCCGCCCCCCGCCTTCTCGTTCACCTTCGCGTGCACGCTCCCGAGGTAGGTGCGCTTCACGTCCCGGTGGCATCGCGTGCAGTCGACGGGAGCGAGCTTCTTCGCGTGGGGCACCTTCTCCACGTCCGCGTGACAGACCGCGCAGCCGAGACCGAGCTGCCCGTGCACCGACTTCTCGAACCGGTCGACGTCCACCCGGAGGTCCCGCACGCTCCCGTCGGGGAGCTCCACCTGGAGATCCTCGTGACAGATCAGGCACTGCTCGTCCGTCACCTCTCCCCCCTTCGCCGCGGGAGCGAGCAGGGCGAGGAGGAGCCCCGCCGGGGCGAGGCGCCGGAGGATTCCCCGGTGCCGGACCGTTCGATGGGGGATACTGCTCATGGTTCCCGCTCCTGGGGGGATGGTTCGCTCCGGGGTCGCGGACGCAAACGAGATACCGGGTCGGGAAGTCCGGATGATCGACCGGTGAACAGGCGGAATTATCCCGGGAGCGGGCGTCGAGTCGAAGGAGGATCAGGGGCGTGGTGAGCGATCCGTCCCCTTCCCGCCCTTCCTTCTACGCCCCGGCTCCGCGGGGCCTGGCGCCCCTTCTCGAGGCGGAGCTCCGGGACCTCGGGGTCCGGGATCCGCACCTCTCCGGAAACGGCGTTCGCTTCACGGGACCGCTGCGCCTCGCCTACCGCGTCTGTCTCTGGTCCCGGGTCGCGAGCCGGGTCCTCCTGGAGCTGTGGCGGGTTCCGGCCGCGGACCCGGAGGAGCTCTGCGCGGCCGTCCGGGCGCTCCCCTGGGAGGACCACCTTCCCCCCGGCGGCTCCCTGGCGGTGACCTTCCACGCCCGGGATCCCGCCTTTCCCCACGCGCGCTTCGGAGCCCAGCGGGTGAAGGACGCGGTGGTGGATCGGTGGCGCGACCGCCGGGGCTCCCGGCCCCGGGTGCGCCGGGAGCACCCGGACCTCCGGATCCACGTCTTCGTCCGCGAGGGACGGGCCGACGTGGGGATCGACCTGGCCGGGGAGGGGCTCCACCGGCGCGGGTACCGCCGGGAGACGGTGGCCGCCCCCCTCCGGGAGAACCTGGCCGCCGGCGTCCTCCTCCGCGCGGGGTGGCCGGAGCTGGCCGCGGAGGGCCGCCCGCTCGTCGATCCCTTCTGCGGCTCGGGGACCCTCCTCGTGGAGGCCGCCCTCCTGGCGGGGGACGCGGCCCCGGGCCTCCTCCGGCCCCGTCACGGGTTCGAGGGGTGGCTCGGTCACGATGCGGAGGCCTGGAAGGACCTCCTCTCGGAAGCCCGGGCCCGGCGCGCGGCCGGGCGATCCCGCATCCCGCCCATCCTCGGATCGGACCGGGACCCGGCGGCGGTGCGCGCGGCGCGGGCGAACGCGGCGGCGGCGGGTCTCGAGGAGTGCATCCGGATCGAGCGCCGGGACTTCGAGGAGGTGGTGCCGCCCCCGGGCGATCCGGGGCTCCTCGCCGCCAACCCCCCGTGGGGGCGGAGGCTCTCGAGCCGGGAGGAGCTGGCCGATCTCTACGGCCGTCTGGGGGACCTCCTCAAGCGGTCCTTCCGGGGCTGGCGGGCCGCGATCCTCGCCGGCGACCCCGAGCTCGGCAAGCGCATGGGGCTTCGCGCGAGGCGGATCCACCGGCTGTGGAACGGCGCCCGGGAGTGCCGCCTGCTGCACTTCCGGGTGGAGCCGCGCTGGTTCGTCTCCCGGGCCTCCCGGCCCCTGGATCCCGAGGTGGCGAGGGCGCGGAAGCTGCGGGGCGGGAGCCCGGGGGCCGCCATGCTCGGGAACCGGCTCCGGAAGAACCTCCGGATCCTCGGCCGCTGGGCCCGGCGCGCGGGGTTCGACGCGTTCCGCCTGTACGACCGCGACGTTCCGGAGTATGCCTTCGCCGTGGATCTCTACCGGGGCCGTGACACCTGGGTCCTCGTCCAGGAGTACGCGCCGCCGCCGGAGGTGGACCCGGAAACGGCCGCCGCCCGCCGGAGCGAGGCCCTGGCCGCGATCCTGGATCTCCCGGAGGTCGATCCCTCCCGCGTGGTCTACCGGCTCCGCCGGCGGGGTCACGGGGGAGGGCGCTACGGGAGGTTCGGGGAGGGCGGAAGCCGCTTCCCGGTGCGCGAGGGGGACCTCCGGTTCCTCGTGAACCTCACGGACCGGCTGGACACCGGCCTCTTCCTCGATCAGCGGCCCACCCGGGCGCTCATCCGGGAGCTCGCCGCCGGCCGGAGGTTCCTGAACCTCTTCGGGTACACGGGGACGGCCACGGTGGCCGCCGCCGCGGGCGGCGCCGCCCGGACCACCACCGTGGATCTCTCCCGCACCTACCTCGAATGGGCCTCCGAGAACCTCGCCCTGAACGGCTTCTCCGGGGAGCGCCATCGGCTCGTGCGCGCCGACTGCCTCGCCTGGCTGGCCCGTCCCGCGCGGGAGCGGTACGACCTGATCTTCCTGGATCCCCCCACGTTCTCCTCCTCCCGGCGGATGCGGGGGAGCTTCGAGGTGAACCGCGACCACGGGGAGCTGATCCGGGGGGCCCTCCGTCT
The DNA here is from genome assembly GCA_029932425.1 of Planctomycetota bacterium. Classification (GTDB taxonomy): domain Bacteria; phylum Planctomycetota; class JAJSAM01; order JAJSAM01; family JAJSAM01; genus JAOZQC01. The sequence goes on from JAOZQC010000412.1 coordinate 2,645, forward strand.
CCTGGCCCCCGGCGGGCTCGTCCTCTTCTCCACGAACGTGCGGCGCTTCCGGCTCGACCGCGAGGCGCTCGGGGACCTCGAGATCGAGGACATCACCCGCGCCACCATCCCGCGGGACTTCGCGCGGAACCCCCGGGTGCACCGCTGCTTCCGGATCCGGCGCCGGGAGACCCGTTTTCTTGGTGGCGGGAACGGTTCTCCGTAGTCTCCTCGTTCTCCCGGGCGGATCCCCCCTCTCGAGTGAAGGAAGGAGGCTCTCCATGAAAGGCCGCGCGCTCATCCTCACCCCGATCCTGCTGCTCCTCCCCTGGCTGGCGTCCGCCGCGGCGGAGACCGGGGAGGGCCCGGCCGTGACCACCGCGGAGCCCACCGTGTCGGTGGAGAACCTGAAGCTCCTCCTGAAGCCCCTCCGGAAAGCGGAGCTCGTGGTGGAGGCGGAAGCCTGGCTGGATCTCCTCGAGGCGAAGGTGGGGGCCATCAGCCGGGCGGAGATCTCCGCGAAGAAGGGAGAGGCCGGGGCCGACCTCGCGAAGCTCCGGGCGGAGCGGGACGGGCTCATCGCCCGGGTGGCGGCGGTGCTGGCCGCCCTGAAGGAGAAGGGGGGCGATACGGCGGAGTACGAGACCTACGTGGAAGCGGTCTCCGGGGCGCCCATGGAGGGGCTCGACGTCAAGAACCCGAGCAAGCTGCTCACCACGGTGGTGCGCTGGCTGAAGTCCCCGGAGGGCGGGCTGCTCTGGCTGAAGAACATCGTCTCCTTCCTGGTCATCCTCCTCTCCTTCCGGGTCCTCGCCAACGTGCTCGGCAAGGTGGTGCGCAAGGCCGTCTCCCGGTGGAAGAACGCCTCCGAGCTCCTGAAGGACTTCTTCGCCAACACCGTGCGCAAGGTGACCTTCTTCATCGGGCTCATCGTCTCCCTCTCCGTGCTCGGCATCGACGTGGGGCCCTTCGTGGCCGCCATCGGGGCCGTGGGCTTCATCATCGGCTTCGCCCTCCAGGGCACGCTCTCCAACTTCGCGAGCGGCATCATGATCCTGCTCTACCGGCCCT
>JAOZQC010000413.1 GCA_029932425.1 Planctomycetota bacterium
CGTTAGCCCCCACGCCTGCCGAGGAATGCAGGCCGGCGGGGGAGAGAGCGCGCCCCGGGAAGCGGGGTGCCGGTCCGGGTCGGTCCCGCGATCCGGAAGGACCGGGCGGGGAGAGGAAGGACGGCGGCGGGCGGAGGGGCGAAGGTTGCAGAGCGCTCCCGCCTCCGTATGTGACCTTCGAGAACGGGGGACCGGCCGGCACGGCCGGTCCCCCTGTCGAACCCCGACCCGCCTTCGCGGGCTGCACCGCGACGCGGGCTCGCCCGCGGGACCGTCCCGCCGGCGACGAGCGGTGCGTCCCTCGCCCGGGCACGCCCCGGGCGGGGATCGGGATCATGTCTCGGCGATGACCTTCTCCTCCGAACGCTCCATCGCCTCGCGGGGCGCCGAGGCGCAGACGATGCGGTTCCGGCCCGCCCGCTTGGCCCGGTACATCGCCTCGTCCGCCTTCTCCAGGAGCCGCTCCAGGACTTCCCCGTCCCCGGGCATCGAGGCCGTCCCCCCGCTCACCGAGAGGAGCCCCAGGGGCTGCTTCTCGCCGTGGAGGAAGGGATGGGCCGCCACCGCGGCCCGGATCCTCTCCGCCGCGCGGACCGCCTCCCCGCGCCCCACCCCCCGGAGCAGGACCACGAACTCCTCCCCGCCGAACCGGGCCACCGTGTCCCGCTCGCGGACCTCTCTCTTCAGGATCTCCGCCAGGGACCGCAGCAGCCGGTCGCCCGCCAGGTGGCCGTTCGTGTCGTTGTAGTGCTTGAAGTGGTCCACGTCGAACATGAGGATCGACAGGGGCTCCCCCTCCCGCCGGGCCCGGGCCAGCTCGTGATCGCCCCGCTCGAGGAAGTAGCCCTTGTTGTAGATGCGGGTGAGGGGATCGGAGTTGGCCAGCTCCTCGATCTTGCGGTACTGCCGGTAGTTCGTCATGGAGAGGGCCGTGATGTCCGCCACCATCCCCAGGAGCGAGCGCACGTCTTCCCCGCCGCTCTCGAGTCCCCCCACGCAGAGCACGCCCAGGGTCTTCCCCGCGTACACGATGGGGGCGGCGAGATCGGTGTGGAACTCCTCGGGCTCCGCCTCGAGGACCTTCTGGCGGATGAGGTTGGACTCGGAGAGGAGGTCCTTCCGGCCCATGACGATCCGCTTCTGGGCCACGATGCCCGCGAAGCCCGTTCCCACCAGCTGCCGGTACCCCTCCTCGATCGTGGACACCCCGCAGCAGGCATCGAGAGTGAGGGTCTCGCCGTCCCGGTCCATGAAGAACACGAGGGCCTGCCGCAGGCGGAAGAGACGCTGGAGCACGCGGAGCACGAGCGGCCCCATCTTCCGCCGCTCGAGGTTGGAGTTCAGCTCCTTGATGAGGGGAGCGAGGATGGCGAGCTCGTTCGTGAGGTCCCGGATCCGCCGCTTGAGCTTCGCGTTGTCCGCGCTCACGTCGTTCAGGATCGACTGGAGGCGGAGCCGCTCCGCCTCGTACCGGATCACGAGCTTCCGGCGGCTGGAGAAGATGCCGCTGGGGAACTCCTCCGGGGGCAGGTACGCCGCGCCGCCCCCTCCCGCGGCGGCCCTCCCCGCGAAGGAGGTCCGGCGGGGCCCCCGGAAGAGCCGGCCCAGGAAGAGGGCGAGGACCACGCCCGCCGCCACCCCCACGGCGACGGGGTAGTACTCCACCAGGAGCTCCAGGAACTTGTTGAATGCCGCCATGATTTCGGTCTCTTCCCCGCGTCCAAAAAGAGCACCGTGTGCCGGAAACCGGGGAGAGGAGAGCAAGCGGGGGGCCAACCGGGGGCGGATTCCGGAACTCACGTCAGACAAGCGGGTTATCGCGTCCGCCGCCCGCGGAGAAGGGCATCAATCTGAGAGAGGAAGGCCCGGAGCTCTCATTTCGATCCGGGGGGACGCCCGCCCCGCAGGATCCGGGCCAGCTCGGAGAGGGCGTCCTCGAGGCGCCGGGCCAGGGCGAGGCGCGCCTCGAGGTGCTCGTCGCGCTCCCGCCGGGCGGCGGAGAGGTCGCGGCGGGCCTTCGCGAGATCCGAGGAGAGGGCCGCGTTCCGGGCCTTCCACCGCTCCCTCTCCTTCTCCAGATCGCGGGCCTTGTAGGAGAGCCGGGAGCGCTCCGTGGTGAGGGTCTCGATCCGGGCGCCGAGGCGCTCCTGCGCCGCCTCGGAGGCCGCGAGACGCTCGCTCATCCTCTCGAGGCGGCGCTCCAGGCCCCGGTAGAGGAAGACGAACAGGGCGAGGAGTACGGCCACCGCGAGGAAGAGGAGGGTGGTCAGGCGGCCGGGACGGCCCCGGTCCTCATTCATGGCGATCCTCCTCCGGACGGATCCGGGTCAGGCCCCCCATGTAGGGGATGAGCGCCTCCGGGACGTCGATGGAGCCGTCCTCGCGCTGGTAGCTCTCCATCACCGCGATGATCGTGCGGGGGAGGGCCAGCCCCGACCCGTTCAGGGTGTGCACGTACCTCGGCTTCCCCCCCGGGTCCCGGAACCGGGTGTCCGCCCGCCGGGCCTGGAAGTCCCCGAACCCGGTGGCCGAGGAGACCTCCAGGTACCGGCCCACCCCGGGGGCCCAGACCTCCAGGTCGAACGTGCGCCGCCCCGCGAAGGACAGGTCCCCGGTGCAGAGCAGCACGACGCGATAGTGGAGGCCGAGCCGGCGGAGCACCTCCTCCGCGCAGCCGCGCAGGCGCAGCAGCTCGTCCTCGGACTCCTCGGGCCGGGCGAAGACCATGAGCTCCACCTTCTGGAACTGGTGCACGCGGATCAGGCCGCGGGTGTCCTTCCCGGCGGCGCCCGCCTCCCGGCGGTAGCAGGGAGTGAGCGTGGTGTACCGGAGGGGAAGCCGCCCGCCCTCGAGGATCTCTCCCCGGTGGAGGTTCGTCAGGGGGACCTCGCCGGTGGGGATGAGGTACAGCCCGCCCCGGTCGCAGCGGTACATGTCGGCCTCGAGCTTCGGGATCTGCCCGCAGGCCACCATCGGGTCCGCCCGGGAGAGGTGGGGCGGCGACACCTCGGTGTACCCGTGCCGCTCCGTGTGGAGATCCAGCATGAACTGGGCCAGGGCCCTCTCCAGCCGGGCTCCCGCCCCCTTCAGCACGGGGAACCCCGAGCCCGCGATCTCCCCCCCCGCCCGGAGGTCGAGGATCCGGAGCCCGGCCCCCAGGTCCCAGTGGGCCCGGGGGGGGAACGCGAACTCGCGGGGCTCGCCCCAGCGGGCGATCTCCACGTTGCCGCTCTCGTCCGGCCCCCGCGGGACGTCCTCCGCCGGGAGGTTCGGAATGCGGACCAGGATCTCCGAGAGCTCCGTCTCCGCGGCGTCGATGCGCCCCTTCAGCTCCTTCTCCCGGGCCTTGACGGCCCGGAGGGCCGCGATCTCCTCCGCGGCGTCGCGCCCCTCCTTCTTCGCCCGGGCGATCTCCGCCCCGCCCGCGTTCAGCTCCGCCCGGCATCGCTCCCACTCCGCGAGCAGCTCCCGGCGCTCCCGGTCCAGCCTGAGCCACCGGTCGAGGTCCGCGGTCTCGCCCTTGGCGGCGATCCCCTCCCGAACCCGCTCCGGCTCCGCGCGCAGCAAGCGAACGTCCAGCATCCGGTCCTCCCGCCGTTCCGACCGCCTGTCAATCCTACCGGCCCCCCGCCCCCGCTGCTACACTCCCGCCTCGTGCGCCTCTTCGACTCCCACGCCCATCTGAAC
>JAOZQC010000031.1:0-10676 GCA_029932425.1 Planctomycetota bacterium
CTGCACCTCCGTGATGGATTCCCCCACCTCCGGCACCTTGAGATCCAGGCTCATCGTCCCTCCCCCGATCCTTCGAAGGCCGTGTCGAGCAACACCCTCTGTTCCGCCGCGTGGCTGCTCGCGGAGCCCGTGGCGGGACTGGCGGAGGCCTCCCGGTGGATCCCCCGGAAGGGGAACCGCCCCGGGAGCTCGGGGCAGAACCTCGCCTTCAGGTACGGCCAGGCTCCCATGTTCTCCGGCTCCTCCTGCACCCAGAAGGCCGGCGTCCCGGGGCGGTAGGGTTCGAGAGCCCCGGCGAGGACCTCCTCCGGGAGAGGGTAGAGCTGCTCCACCCGCAGGATCGCCACGTCCCTCCGCTCCCGCTCCTCCCGCTCGCGCTCCAGCTCGTAGTAGATCTTCCCCGAGCACAGGAGGATGCGGCGCACGCCGCCCGGCTCGCCGCCCGGTCCGCCGTCGGGGAGGATCCGCGCGAAGCCCCCGCCGGCCAGATCCCCGAGCGGCGAGACGGCGCGGGGATGGCGGAGCAGGCTCTTCGGGCTCATCACCACGAGCGGCTTCCGCCAGCGACGCCGCATCTGCCGCCGAAGGCAGTGGAAGAACTGGGCGGGGGTGGTGAGGTTCACCACCTGGATGTTGTCCTCCGCGGCGAGCTGGAGGAACCGCTCCAGCCGGGCGCTGGAGTGTTCCGGCCCCATGCCCTCGAAGCCGTGGGGAAGGAGCATCACCAGGCCGGAGAACCACCGCCACTTGTCCTCGGCGCTGGTGACGAACTGGTCGAGGATCACCTGGGCCGCGTTCACGAAGTCGCCGAACTGGGCCTCCCAGACCACGAGCCCGTCCGGACCGTCCAGGCTGTAGCCGTACTCGAACCCGAGCACCCCCGCCTCCGAGAGGGGGCTGTTCGCGATGAGGACGGGGGCCTGGTCCGGCGCCAGGTTCGCCAGCGGACAGTGGACGCGGCCGTCCTCCGTGTCGTGGAGGACGGCGTGCCGGTGGCTGAAGGTCCCCCGGGCCGTGTCCTGCCCCGTCATCCGGACGGGCGTTCCCTCCACGGCGAGCGTGGCGATCGCCAGGGCCTCCGCCGCCGCCCAGTCGAGGGGTCGCTTCCCCGCGGCCATCTCCTCCCGGGCCCGGAAGAGACGCCCGATCTTCGGGTGGAGATGGAAACCCTCGGGAAGCCTCGTGGTGGCCAGGAGCAGCTCGGACAGGCGCGCCGCGGGGACGCGCGTGTCGACCTCCTCCGCGGCGGACTCCGGGCCCCCGAAGTACCCGTCCCAGATCCGCTCCCGGCGGGCCTCGTCCCCGTGCACGTAGGCCGAGCTGCGGGCCGCCCGGAGCTCGGCTTCCAGCATCTCCCGGTGCCGCTCCGCGATCTCGTCCGCCTCCTCCCGGGTCACCTCGTTCAGCCGGAGGAGATGCTCCAGGTACCCCTGCCGCGTCGACTTCCGGGCCCGGATCGCCCGGGTGAGCAGGGGCTGCGTGAACGAGGGCTCGTCGCCCTCGTTGTGGCCGTGACGGCGGTAGGCGTACATGTCGATCACCACGTCCCGGCCGTAGGCGTGCCGGAAGTCGAGGGCGAGACGGACCACCTGGGCCACGGCTTCCGGGTCCTCTCCGTTCACGTGGAAGATGGGGATCTGGAGCATCTTCGCCACGTCCGTGGCATAGGTGGTGGAGCGCGCCTCCTCGGGCGGGGTCGTGAACCCGATCTGGTTGTTGAGCACCACGTGGATCGTGCCGCCCGTGGTGTAGGCGGGAAGCCGGCTCAGGTTCAGCGTCTCCTGGGTGATCCCCTCCCCCGCGAAGGCCGCATCCCCGTGGATCAGGATGGCGAGGCCCCGGCGCCGCTCGCGGTCCCCCATGCGGTCCTGCTTCGCCCGGAGCCGCCCCAGCGCCGCCGGGTTCACGAAGCCCAGGTGGCTGGGGTTGAAGCAGAGGGAGAGGTGGATCCTCTTTCCCTCCGCCGTGGTCCAGTCGGAGTTCCAGCCCTTGTGGTACTTCACGTCCCCGCCCCCGAGGTGGCGCTCCGGGTCCCGATCGTCGAACTCCCGGAAGATCTCGCGGGGCGTCTTCCCGAGGATGTTGCGGAGCACGTTCAGGCGGCCCCGGTGGGCCATCCCGATCACGATCTCCTCCACGTCCTGCTCCCCCGCCTTCTCGATGGCGAGGTCGAGGAGCGGGATGAGGCTCTCCGCGCCCTCCAGGGAGAAGCTCTTCGCGCCCAGGAACTTGCGGTGCAGGAACTCCTCGAAGATCACCGCGTCCGTGAGCCGCCGGAGGATCCGGAGCTGCTCCTCCTTCGTCAGCACCAGGCGGTTCTGCGAGCCCTCCATCCGGCGGGTGAGCCAGTCCTTCACGGGGAGGGAATCGATGTGCATGAACTGCACGCCGATGGAGCGGCAGTAGGTCGCCCGGAGGAGATCGAGGATGCGGTCGAGCCGCATCCGGCGGACGCCGTGGATGGTGCTCGTGGAGAACGTGCGGTGGAGATCGGCGTCCGTGAAGCCGTAGTAGTGCGGATCCAGCTCCACCTGCTCCGGACGCGGCCGGCCCAGCGGATCCAGGTTCGCCACCAGGTGGCCCCGGACCCGGTACGCCCGCACCAGCCGGTCCACGCGGTCCTGGAGGGCGGCCACCTCGGACCCCGACGTGGCGCCGTCGCCGCCGGGCGCGGCGCCCGGCCGGAACACGCTCCGGGCCCGGAAAGAAGGCCCGAGCCGGGGATCCCGGCGGAAGGGGTCCCCGGGGGGCAGGCGTTCGAAGAACGCGCGCCAGCGCTCCGAGACGGCCGCCGGCTCCGCGAGGTAGGCGGCGTAGAGCTCCTCCACGAAGGGGAGGCTCAGGACGTTGGGGGAGGTCTCCTCGCCCTCCATGTTCTTCTCCGTTCCGCCGACCCGCCGGCGGCCGCCCAAACTTATCAGGAAGCGAACCGACTCACGCCCCTTTCCTTGCGTTGGGACCGGGGCCCCCTACAATCCGGGTTTTCCCCACGGGACCATCCCATGAGCGACGCGATCACCATCGTTTCCGGCCTGCCGCGCTCCGGCACCTCCATGATGATGAAGATGCTGGACGCCGGGGGCGTTCCCCCCCTCACCGACGGCATCCGCGAGGCGGACGACGACAACCCGAAGGGGTACTACGAGTTCGAGCGCGTGAAGAAGCTCGCCGAGGACCGGTCCTGGCTGCCGGAGGCCCGCGGGCGGGCGGTCAAGATCATCTCCCAGCTCCTCTTCGACCTCCCCGAGGGGCACGACTACCGGGTCATCTTCATGCGCCGGCACATCGACGAGATCCTCGCCTCCCAGCGCCGGATGCTCATCCGCCGGGGCACCCTCAAGGAGGACGCACCGGGCGACGACCGGATGCGCGACATCATGCTGAAGCACGTCGACCAGGTCCTCCGGTGGATCGAGGGGCGCGCGGACATGACCTGCCTCGAGGTGAGCTACAACGAGGTGTTCCGCGATCCCCTGGAGCACGCCCGGCGGGTCGATCGGTTCCTGGGCGGAGGGCTCGACACGGAGGCCATGGCCGCCGTGGTGGACCCCGCCCTCTACCGCCAGCGGAAAGAGGGCTAGGCCTCTCCGGCCCGCCCGCCATGGACCCCCGGCACCTCCGGAACGTGGCGATCATCGCCCACGTCGACCACGGGAAGACCACCCTGGTGGACGCGCTCCTCTACCAGTCCGGGATGTTCCGGACCTCGGAGCTGGACCGCCTCGCGGGCGGACCGCACGGGCTCGTCCTCGACTCCGATCCGCTGGAGCGGGAGCGGGGCATCACGATCCTCTCCAAGATCTGCTCCATCCGGCACCGGGCCGAGGACGGCCTCGAGTTCAAGATCAACATCATCGACACGCCGGGCCACGCGGACTTCGGGGGCGAGGTGGAACGGGTGCTGGCCATGGCGGACGGGGCGTTGCTCCTCGTGGATGCCTTCGAGGGGCCCATGCCCCAGACGAGATACGTGATGCAGAAGGCCCTGGAGCACGGCCTCCGTCCCCTCGTGGTGGTGAACAAGACGGACCGTCCCGACGCCCGCCCCGAGCAGGTGGTGGACGAGGTGTTCGATCTCCTCGTGGCCGTGGGCGCGGACGATCGGGCCCTCGACTTCCCGGTCCTCTACGCCTCCGCCCGGGAGGGCTGGGCGGTGGCGGATCTCGCCCACGAGCGGCGCGACCTCCGGCCGGTGCTGGAGGCCGTGATCGCCCACGTGCCGCCTCCGGCGGTGGCGCCCCGCGAGCCGCTCGCGCTCCTCGTGACCACCCTCGACCACTCGGACTACGTGGGGCGGATCGCCATCGGGCGCATCACCTCCGGTCGCGTGCGCGCGGGACGGGACGTGACGGTCCTGGCGCCGGACGCCGCGCCGTCCCGCCGGCGGGTGCTCGAGGTCCATCTCTTCGAGGGGCTCTCCCGCGGGAAGGTGCAGGAGGCCTCCGCGGGGGAGATCTGCGCCCTCGTGGGGCTGGATCCCATCCGCATCGGAGACACCGTCTCCGACCCGGAGACCCCCCGCCTCCTCCCCTCCGTGCCCGTGGACGAGCCGACCCTGGACATGACCTTCCGGGTGAACGACGGTCCCTTCGCGGGCCGCTCCGGGCGCTACGTGACGAGCCGGCAGATCGGGGAGCGCCTGGAGCGCGAGCTGCTCTCCAACGTCGCCCTCCGCGTCCGTCCGGGCCGGACGCCGGACGAGTTCCGGGTGTCCGGGCGCGGTCTCATGCACCTCGGGATCCTCCTCGAGAAGATGCGCCGCGAGGGCTACGAGCTCACCGTGGGGAAGCCGGAGGTGATCACCCGGGAGATCGACGGGGTGATCCACGAGCCGGTGGAGCGGCTGGTGGTGGACTGCCCCGCCGGGATCCAGAGCACGGTGATGGCCCTCACCGGGGCCCGGCGGGCGGAGCTCCTGCGGATCGACCCCAAGCCCGGCGCCGGGGGATACGTCCACATGGAGTTCCGGATCCCCGCCCGCGGACTCCTCGGGCTGCGCAGCCGGATGATGACCGCCACCCAGGGCCGGGCGATCCTCCACCACTCCTTCGCCGGGCATCGCCCGCAGGCGGGCCCGATCCCCGGGCGGGCCGCGGGGGTGCTCATCGCCACCGAGCGGGGCCGGGCCACCCCCTACGCCCTCGACCTCCTCGACGACCGGGGCACGTTCTTCGTGGAGCCCGGGGAGGAGGTCTACGAGGGCCAGATCGTGGGCGAGCACTGCCGGGAGAACGACATCCCGGTGAACGTGGTGCGCGCGAAGAAGCTCACCAACATCCGGGCCGCGGGCCGGGACGACGCGGCCCGGGTGCGGCCGTATCGCCGGATGACCCTGGAGGCCTGCCTGGAGTACGTGGAGGCCGACGAGCTGGTGGAGATCACCCCGGACGCGGTGCGCCTGCGGAAGCGCTACCTCACGGCCGCGGAGCGCAAGCGCCGGGCGAGGCGAAGCCGCCCGGTTTCGCGTAGTACCCGTTCGCGGTGACCCGCACGCCCCCGGCCCCCGTCGGCCGGCGGACGGTCTCCGTCACCGCCTGGCGCCGGAAACCGTGCCTCTCCATCTCGGCGTCGAGCGTGGCGGCGTCCACGAGGAACACCCGGCCGCCCCCCCGGAGGAAGACGTGCGGCTCCCCCTCCACGGGGACCAGGCCGGTCCCGTCCAGGTCGGTCTCGTCCGTGTGCACCGCCACCAGGAGCCTCCCCCCCGGCTCCAGCACGCGGTAGGTCTCCGCCAGGGCGGCGTCCCACTCGCTCCGGCCGCCCGCGCAGTGGAACACCCCCAGCGCCACCACGAGGCCGAACGCCGCGTCGCGGAAGGGGAGGCGGGTCATGTCGCCCCGCCCCACCCGCAGCCCGGCCTCCGCCTCCCCCCGCACCGCGGCCAGACGCCGCCGGGTCTCCGCCGCCATGGCCCGGGAGGCGTCGAGGGCGTGGACCTCGAACCCCATCTCGGCCAGGAACACCGTGTTCCGTCCCCCCGCCGGGCCGAGGTCCAGCACCCGGACCTCGCCCGGCCTGGGGAGCTCCCCCGCCAGGATCTGGAGGCGCTGGTCCGGCTCGCGGCCGGCGAACCGCGCCACCACGTCGGGCCGTTCCCAGAAGGGGATCTCCGCGCCCATGCCGTCAGCCCGCCTCTCTCGAGAGGACGCACGATCTTCGCCGGATCTCGCCGCCCATCGTCGTGTGGCTCCTCGTCGTCGGCCTCCTCGGGACGTGAATGCATCCCACGACGTGCAAGCGTCCGCGAAGAAAAACGGGACGCCCGTGGGGGTCCCCTCCTCGTCGCGCCTTGCCCCCTCCGGCGATCTCCCGCCCGGGACGGCCCGCGGCCGACCCCGGGCCCCGCGCTCCCGCGGAACCCCGCTCCCGCGACCGGCGGGGAGCCGCCGCCCGCAGGCCGGGGGAGGAACGCGGGTCAGGCCTCCGGCGCGAGCCCCGCGAGATCCGCGGCCAGGTCGCGGGGGACGAGCTCCAGGATCCAGCCCTCTCCGTAGGGGTCGGAGACGGCCAGGGAGGGACGTTCCCTCACCTTCTCGTTCACGGCCGACACGCGGCCCGTGATCGGCGACCAGAGGGTGTGCGACCGCCCGTCCCGCGCCAGGAAACGCACGCACACGCTCCCCTGCTCCAGCACGTCGTCCACCGCGGGCAGTTCCAGCGCGTCCAGGTCGCCGAGGGTGAAGGCGAACTCCCGCTCCAGCCCCACGCGGGCCGCTCCCCCCGGCATCTCCTGGACCCAGCAGTGCCCGCCCAGGTGGTGGAGGGATTCCGGCCCCGCCACGTCCCGGGTGGGGGCGCCTCCCACCCCCACTCCCCCACCCGCGCCCGGGCGGGCCCCGCGGGCCACCACCCCCTGCAGCTCCGATCGGGTGAACGGCGTGGAGACGTAGTCGAAGGCGCCCCGGCGGAGGGCCTGGAGCGCGGTCCGCATGGTGGCGTACCCCGTGATCATGATGACCGGGATCCGCTCCCCCTTCTCCATGATCCGGGCGAGGAGCTCCAGGCCGTCCATTCCCGGCATCATGAGGTCGGTGATCACGATGTCCGCCCCCTCGGCGTCGAGGATCTCGAGCGCCTCCGCGGCGGAGAGGACGGTCCGGATCTCGTACCCCTCCCTCCGGAGGTGTTTCCGGATGCTGTCGAGCACGACCTGTTCGTCATCCACCACCAGGACCCTGGGGGCATCCTTCATCCGTCCACCTCCATCGCGGGGAGCACGACCTGGAACCGGGCCCCACCCTCCGCGGGGTTCTCCACCTCGATCCGCCCTCCGTGCCGCTCCACGATGCCCCAGCTCACCGCCAGGCCCAGGCCGTGGGTGGCCTTCGTGGAGAAGAAGGGTTCGAAGAGCCGGCCCCGGGCTTCCTCGGGCACGCCGGGCCCGGTGTCCGCCACGGAGAGCCGGCAGGTCCGGTCCTCGGGATCGAAGCGGGTGCCGATCCGGATCTCCCCCTCGCCGCGCATCATCTCCGCCGCGTTCACCATGAGGTTCAGCACCACCTGCTGGAGCTGCTGCGGGTCCCCGGACACGTGGGGCAGGTCCCCGGAAAGCTCCCTCCGGATCCGGATGTCCTTGAAGAGGGCCAGCTTGGAGACGAGGGCGAGGACGCTCTCCGCCACCTCGTTCAGGTCCACCGTCTGCTTGCGCGGCGTGGTCTGCCGGGCGAAGTCGAGGAGGTTGCGGACGATCTCCCGGCACCGGAGCGTCTCCCGCACGATGACCCGGTAGTCCTCCGACCGCGGATCGTCCTCCTCCACGTCCTCCAGGAGGTCCTCCGCGTAGGCGAGGATGCCCGTGAGGGGGTTGTTGATCTCGTGGGCGACCCCCGCCGCGAGCTTCCCCACCGCGGCCAGCTTGTCCGCCTGGATCAGCTCCTGCTGCAGGCGCTTCTCCTCGGTGACGTCCCGGGAGATGGTGCAGACACCCACCACGTCCCCCTTGTAGTCGAGCAGGGGAAAGCGCTCCGTCTTCAGGTGGTACTCCCTCCCCTTCAGCACCAGCGTCTCCTCGTAGGTGATGTGCCGCTTCTGCTCCATGGCCTCCCGGTCGTGCTTCGAGATGAGCTCGGCGATCTCGGGGGGATACAGCTCGTGGACCGTCTTGCCCACGCACTCGTAGGCCCACATGTCGAAGAGCTCGGCGGTGGCGGCGTTCATCACGAGGTACCGCCCCTCCCGGTCCTTCATGGAGATGAAGTCGCGGGCGGAGTCGATGAGCCGCCGGAACCGCCAGTTCGACTCCTCCACCTCCCGCTTCAGACGGACCCGCTCGTTGACCGGGTGCCGCGACTCCACGAGCCGGTCGATCTCTCCCCCGTCGTTCCGGAGGGGGGAGATCGTGACCTCGTAGTGCTCCTCCTCCCCGTCCCTCCCCCGGGTCACCTGGACCAGGCTCATCCGCTTCCCCGTGCGCAGGACCTCGTTCAGGGGACAGGTGATGCCCGCCTGCTCCAGGCTCTCCTCCGTCCCGCAGAGGGCGTCGTGGCAGCGGAGCCCGAGGGCTTCCTCGCGGGAGAGGCCGCTCATGCGCACGAACTCCGCGTTCACCGCCTGGATCCTCATCTCCCGGTCCAGGACGAAGACGATGTCGGGCATGCTGTCGAGGATCTCCTGCACCTGCTCCCGCTCGCGGCGGAGCTGGCGCTCCGCGTGCAGGAGGTCCCAGAAGAGCCGCGCCATCACGTGGTCCATGACCCGGACGCCGGGGGGTACCCGGTGATAGATGTCCTCCGCCACCCGCTCGTTCCCGGTGAGCTCCACCACCATCTCGAGCCCGGGAAGATCCATCACCTCGGAGAGCTCGGAGCAGGTGGGGATGCCGCGTTCCCGGGCGAACACCAGGCCGGGCGCGCGCTCCTCCCGGTCGCACACCAGCGCCACGTCGAGCCGGAGCTCGCTCAAGCCTCCCTCGAGGATGAACTCGAGGAGGGAGCGGCACCCCTTGCCCGCTCCCACGATCGCCGTCTTCATCCCGTTCCCCCCGCTCGGTCCAGCATCTCCTGCACCCTTCTCAAGTCCGCCGTCAGCTCGCCGACCTCCTCGTAGAACTCCGTGGTCCCGAAGGAGAAGCGCATGAGGATCTCGTTGAGCTCGCCCGGGATCCAGGGGAAGAGCTTCCCGAGGTTCATGATGCGATGCACGAAGAACGCGGAGGCGTCCTCCTTCCCCAGCACCACGCCGGGATCGGCGGGCTTCAGGCGACCCGCCCGGAGCTCGTGGAAGGTGTGCTCCCCCTTGCCCACGAGGTGGAGGAGCACGTTGCCGAGGGACCAGACGTCGAAGTCGGAGACGTCCTGGCTCAGATCGAAGTCGATCCATCGGAGCCGGCCCGTCTCCCTCTCCACGATGAGGTGGTCGGCGCGGATGTCCCCGTGGCAGAGGCCCGACTCGTGGAGCATGCCGATGCCTTCCACCGCGTCCACGAAACGCCGGAGGAGGCCGGGAAAGACCGTCTCGAAGTAGGTCCGGTGGTCGAGGGTGATCTGCTGCAGGTACCGGTAGAGGCTCGGACCGGGGATGAAGTCGATGACCCGGACCTCGTTGCCCCGCTCGTCGGGGACGATCCCCCCCTGCATGAACCGCTCGTCGCCCCGCACCCGATCGAGCACCGCCCCCTCCTTGCGGGCGCTGCGGTAGCACCGGATGCCGAGCAGGCCGATCCGGATCCGGAATTCCTCGGCGAACACGAGCTTCAGGATCTTCACCTCCCCCGTGTCGAGATCGATGGCCCGCTTCACCCAGAGCTTGGGCTCGTCGTCGAGGCCGAAGCGTCCTTCCCGCATGTCGCCGCGGATCAGGTAGTGGCGGTCTCCGAGCCTCACCACCTGGCCCCGCCAGATGTTCATGAACTGCGTGGTGTCCGTGCGGACGTCCACCTCGCCCCGGACGGGCCGGCCCGTGATCTCCTCGATGCGCTCTGCCAGGCTCCCGGAGAGACTCATGCGGCGTGAGCCTACGGGCCCCCCGGGACGCGGTCAAGGCCGGCGGAGCCCGGCTACTCCTTCTTCGCCGGGGGAGCGGCGAAGGGATCCCGCTTCCAGGGCGGGGGCTCGTAGGCGGCGGGAGGGGCGGGCTCGAGCCCGCGGAGGTAGATGTCCCGGGCCGCCTCGAAGCTCTTGTTCACGCCCGCCTGGCGCAGGGCCGCGAAGAGGCGGCCCGCCCGCTCCTTCAACGGGGTGTAGGTGTGGAAGGTGAGCCGGAGGAGCACCTCCCCCCCGAAGTCCCCCTCCGCGACGCGGAGGAGCAGGAGGTCGGCGGGCGCGTTCCCGTCCTCCAGCGCGCGCACGAAGCGGAGCAGGGAGGGGCCCGGCCCCGCCGCGGTGAGCTCCACCGTGAAGCGCGCGGCCCCTTCCTCGTCCTCCTCCCGCCGGCGCGGGACCACGGCCGACACGAGCACCCCGGAGGTCCGCTTGGCCCGGAGGAGGAGGCCCTGGATGCCTCCCATTCCGGTGACCTGGTGCTCCGTCTGCTTGCCGATGCGGGCCTCGAGCAGGAGGATGTCGCGGGCGAGGTCCGGGAGGCTCTTCCCCTCGGAGAGCGCGGGGACGGGCACCACCCGGTCCCACTCCTCCGCCGGAGTGCTCGCCTCGAGCTCGAGATCGAAGCCCCGGGCGCCGGCCGAGAGCCGGACCACGGGCGTTTCCACGGTGCGGAAGATCCGTCCCAGCTCCCCCCCG
>JAOZQC010000031.1:10686-13772 GCA_029932425.1 Planctomycetota bacterium
GCCTGGCGGAGTGACGGGCCGACTCGGCCGTATCCCCGCCCCCCCCCGGCGCGGGCGGTCCCCCGCGCCGCGGGGCCCGACCGCTCCCCGGCCACGGTGGCCCGCACCGTGAAACGGACCCTTCCCTTCCCCCGGGTCAGGGCCGCCTCGCGCAGCCGGGCCCCGCCCGGCGCGGCCAGGAGCGCGTCCCCGAGCTCCGCCAGGAAGGTGCTCCAGGAATGCCGGTGCCGGCGCGCGGCCTCGATGCGGCCCGCCACCCGCTCGAGACGGGAGCGGAGGGCCCGGAGCTCCACGAGATCGAGGGTCCCCGCGTCCGGGCCCTCCTCGCCGGCGTCCCGGGCGAGCCCCAGGCGGAGCCGTCCCGCGAGGGGACCGTGGCGGAGGTGCAGGATCACGGACTTGTGCTCCAGGTCGGGCTCGAAGGCCGCGGTCAGCCAGCGGCTCTCCCCCGGCGTCCGCCTCGTCTCCACCAGGACCACCTCCGCTTCCCGGGCCCCGCTCGCCGGGCGGGAGAGGGACCACTTTCCGGAAGCGGGGACCGCGAGCACCAGCCGGTGGCTCCCCTTGGGGAGGCGGTGGCCGTCCACCCACAGATCCAGGTCCGTGGAGAGGGTGACGGAGACCTTCGCCGCCCCTCCCTCGCGGTACCGGACGGACAGGAACTCGAAGTAGAGGGAGCAGATCTTCCCGTCGGCGCTCACGTGGATGCCCGCGGTCTGCCGGGTGGCGAACGGATCCAGCCCCCCTCGCGCCGGGAAGGGGAAGCCGACCAGAAGCAGCGGTGCGACCAGGACGGTGAGGTTCCTCATCGGCTTTGATCTCCTGTCACCGACCCCCTCGTCCTATCGACCAACCGGGAACCGAAGTGAAGCGCGGACGGCGCGGGGAAGAGGAACGCCAGGGGACAATCCCCGCACCGCGGCTTCCGCGGCCGGCAGTACTCCTTGCCCACGTTCACGATCTGGGCGTGGAGCTCGTTCAGGACGGGCGCGGAACGGGGCAGCCCCGCCTCGAACCGCTCCCGGATCCGGTCGTAGTCCTCGTCCCCGCGGAGGAGCCCGTGGCGCGAGAAGATGCGCCGGGTGTAGGCGTCCACCACGAAGACGGGATGCCCCCCCGCGTAGAGGAGGATGGAGTCCGCCGTCTCCCGGCCGATCCCGGGGAGGGAGAGGAGCTCCGCCCGTTTCGCCGCCGTCTCCCCCGCCAGCGCCCGCTCCACGTCTCCCCCGTACCGCTCCACGAGCCAGTCCAGCATCGCCCGGAGATAACGGGCCTTCACCCGGTAGGTCCCCGCGGGCCGGATCAGCTTCACGAGCCGCTCCCGGGACACCGCCCGGAGCCTCCGGGCCTCCAGGAGCCCCTCCCGGCGGAGGTTCTCGATCGCGGGTTCCACCCGGGACCAGGCGGTGTTCTGGGTGAGGACCGCCCCCACCATCACCTCGAAGGGGCTCTCCCCCGGCCACCAGCCGAGGGGACCGAAGTGGTCGAGAAGGCGGTGATGGATCTCGAGCAGGTCCATGGACCGCGGAGGATAACACGCCCGGGGCGGCGGCCGGTCCCGGTATGCTGGGGTCCGTCATGGCCGCCGATCCCATCCCCCGCATCGGCATCGTCACCGTCTCGGACCGCGCGGCCCGGGGCGAGTACGAGGACCGGAGCGGCCCCGCCGTCCGGGAGTGGCTCGAGGAGGCGATCTTCGGGCCCTGGCAGGACCTGGCGCGGATCGTCCCCGACGACCGGGACCGGATCGAGGCCGCCCTCGCCGAGCTCTGCGACGTGGAGGGCTGCTGCCTGGTGGTCACCACCGGCGGCACCGGACCCGCCCCCCGGGACGTCACGCCGGAGGCCACGGCGGCCGTCTGCGAGAGGCTCCTCCCGGGGTTCGGAGAGGCCATGCGCGCCGTGTCGCGGTCCCGCGTCCCCACCGCGATCCTCTCCCGGCAGACCGCGGGCCTCCGCGGCGGCGCGCTGATCCTGAACCTCCCCGGGAACCCGGCGGCGATCCGGGAGTGCCTGGCCGCGGTCTTCCCCGCCGTCTCCCACTGCCTGTCCCTCACCGGCGCGGGGGAGATCCGCACCCGCGGCGGCGACCCCCCCGGCTGCGGTCCGGGTTAGCCTGCATCCCTCGTCCGGACGCACGGTTTTCGCCGGATCCCGTCGCGCCCGGTCCTTTCCGACGAGCTCTCGCCGAAAGCGGCCTGTCCCGGGCCCACGGGCCTCACGCCTCGACGGCAGCCCGTTCCCCGGTTTTCAGGAAACCACCGCGGGGGATGACGTGATACACACCTTTCGGCGCGCCGGCACGGTCCGGGAGGTTCCATGAGGAAGACGCACGACGACCCCGTTCCCGGGGGCGGCCGCCGCGGGCTCGCCGCCCGCACGGGACGCCTCCTCCTGAAGGCGCTGGCCTTCTTCGTGATCCTGGAGCCGATCTGGATGCTGCTCCCCTTCGCAGGCTTCCTCTACGGGTCCGGCCTGCACATCCAGACCCTATCCCGCCATCCGGAGACGGCCTGGCTCACCCACTTCGTCTTCCCCGTTCTGACCCTGGGTCCGGTGGGGCCGCTCCTCGTGGTGCTCGGCCTCCTGCTCTTCCTGGCGGGGGCGGTCCAGGTCTACTCGGCGAAGATCCGGCGCAAGGGGCTGGTCACGGGCGGTCTCTACGCCTTCGTCCGGCACCCCCAGTACACGGCCCTCACCCTCTTCGCGACGGGCCTGCTCCTGGCGTGGGGCCGGGTGATGATGTTCCTGGCCTTCTTCCTCATGATGTTCCTCTACTACCACCTGGCGAGGAGCGAGGAGCGCCGGTGCCGGGCGCGGTTCGGGGAGGCCTACGAGACCTAACGACGGCGGGTCTCCTGCTGCATCCCGGGGGACCGGCACCTGGCCGGCCTCGCCGCGCGCCTGCCCCGCCTCCCCGGACCTCCCGGGCTCCGCGCCGTCCTCTCCTTCGGGCTCACGGTGCTCGTCGCCCTCGGCCTCATCCGGGCCGTCACCGCGATCAAGATCCGCTGCCGGAGCGTCCCCCACCTCGTGGAGACCGTCCGCCTGCCCGGGAGGAACGCTCCCCCGGCCGGGGAGCTCCG
>JAOZQC010000414.1:0-1035 GCA_029932425.1 Planctomycetota bacterium
GCGTGTTCGGCTACCACATGTGGACGGAGGTGCTGGTGGGGGAGGGCCGCTGGTACGCCATCGATGCCGCCATCGGTCACTACGACGCCACCCACATCGCCCTCGGCAAGAGCGGTCTCGGGGGTTCCGACCCGCAGGTGGAGATGGTGCTGAGGATCCTCCCGGTGATCGGCACCCTCACGATCGAGGTGCGGGAGCCGGCGCCGGCGGAGAAGGCCGGGAAGTAGCGAGGCCTCCCTCCGTCACGCAGTGGTCGAGCCCGAGGCGGGCGAGCCCCACGAGCAGGAAGAGCATCTCCACGCCCATGGCCCCCAGCCAGCAGGCGAACCCCACCACCGCGCCGTTGCGGGCGGAGGCGGAGGGGGCGATCCAGTAGAGGACGAGGAGGGCGGCCACCGCGGCCTGGCTCGCGTAGAGGACGCGGGAGGGCTTGCCGCCCCGGAGCAGGAGGCCGCGGGTGGTGGAGCGCACGGCCATGAGGAGGGGGAGGACCAGGGCCAGGGGGAGGGTGGCGGTGACGAACCGGAGGACCTCCCGGCTGTCGATCTCGAAGAAGCTCTCGAACACCACCGCCCGCACGGGGGCGAAGAGAAGGACCACCAGGATGAGGAGGGTGAAGAGGGAGACGGGGGCGATCTCGAAGAACGCGAGCCGCCGGAGGTTCGCCCGGGAGTCGGCCTTGGCCAGGGACATGGCCTGCATGGCGAAGAGCGTGGAGGAGAAGAACCAGGTGAAGGACTTCACGATGCCGAAGGCCGCGGCGCTGGGCTGGGCGGCGAGGGCGGAGTTCACGATGGCGATGGCCAGGGGCTGCATGAAGACCCCCGTGGCGCCGGCCAGGAAGAGGGGACCCGAGAAGCGCCAGAGGTGACGGTAGGTGGGGGCGGGGATACCCTCGGGCTCCTCCCGGATGAACCGCACGCCCCGGAGTGCGGTGACCAGGCAGACCGCCATCTCCGTGGCGATGCCGAGGGCGAGGGCCAGGCCGCCGAGCACGGCGCCCGGGAGCCCGAGGGGGACGCCCACCAGGAACAC
>JAOZQC010000414.1:1045-3666 GCA_029932425.1 Planctomycetota bacterium
AAGGCGAGGATGGCCGCGAACCGTCCCGCGGTGCCGACGCCGATCCACTTCGCGCTCTCGTTCTGGATGTGCACGGCCTGGTAGACCCCGCGCAGGGTGATGAGGGTCGGCATGGGGAGGAAGGCGAGCACCCCCTGCTTCACGGGCCGGACGAGGCTCGCGGGTATCCGCATGATCGTCCGGAGGATCAGTCCGTCGAGGAGGGGGGTGAGGGCGATGAGGACCAGGAAGGAGGTGCAGACGGAGGCCACCCCGAGCTGGAAGAGGAGGACCCGCCGGCAGGAGAGGCGGCCCCGGATGTAGCGGA
This sequence comes from Planctomycetota bacterium, assembly GCA_029932425.1. GTDB lineage: Bacteria > Planctomycetota > JAJSAM01 > JAJSAM01 > JAJSAM01 > JAOZQC01. The sequence continues at coordinate 1,353 of JAOZQC010000414.1, forward strand.
TGCCGATGTCCCGCACCGCGAAGCAGGGGCTGTAGAGGAAGAGGCAGATGACGAAGACGTTGGCGTAGGCCGCGAGACCCACCGTCTCGTCGGGCAGCCGCCCGATCCCCTTGTTGATGAAGGGGCTCGACCCGGACATGAGCAGGAAGGTGAGCGCCAGCGGACCGTAGAGGTTGAGGATCCGCCTGAGGGTGAGGGGAGGTGGTTCCGGGGTGGGGGGCACCCTTCCATCATCCCCGGAATGGAATACCGTGTCAGGATCATTCGTACGCCCTGCGCACATTCGCGGCGGGGCCGGACGTGCGGCGCCCTCGCCCCGGTGGCGGGGGATCGTCACCGCGGGCGGGGCGCTCCCGGCGGCCGCCCGGTCCTTCCCTCGCCCTCCGCGCCCTCTCCGCGAAGGGGGCGGACGAGGTCCCTCACCGGGGGATCCGGACCCGGACGAGCTTCACCCGAACCTCGCCGTCCTCGGGCCTGACGCCCTCGCGGGCCCCGAAGAACCGCGTGCCGTCCGGGCGGCGCCCGTCGACCGTGACGCGGTTGATCTCCTGGCCCGCGGGCGCCACGGTGAGGCCGGGGAAAGGAGCGAAGCGGGGCCCGGATTCCCCCGCCGGGACGAAGACGCCGATCCGGACCGGGAAAGCCGGGAGCCCCTCCAGCGTCACCCGCCCGTCCGGCCCGGTGAGACCGAGAGCCGAGGCCCCCGGGGTCCGGCTGCTCACCCGGGCACCGGCCACGGGCTTTCCCTCGGGGTCCAGGACCCGGATCGTGAGGCTCTGGGCTTCCTCCCGCCGGATCACGACGTCGAGAAGGTCCCGGTCCGGGGGAAGGTGGACCTCCCTCCGGAGCACCGGCGACCCGGGAGTGCGCACGGTGATCCGGTACCGGCCGGGGGCGAGGTCCGGGAACCGGAACCTCCCCAGGTCGTCCGTGCGGCGTTCCTCCCGCCCCCCGTAGATGTCCGGGAGCGCGTGCGTCGGCGCGGCGCGGATCTGGACCCGTGCTGCGACCAGCGGCTCGCCCGACGCGTCGAGGACCCGGCCCTCGATGGCCCGGGCCGGGGGGAGCCGCACGTCCCCGAGGTCGATCGTCCCGGGCCCCGGGTCCGCGGGCCCGAAGTCGAGGAGGAGCTTCCCCCGGTCCGGGGCCTGCACCACGAGGGTGTGGGGCCCGAGGTCCCGTCTCAGGCTCGTGAGCCGGAAGCGGCCGTCCACCCCGGCGCGCGAGGACCGGGCGTCGATCGGATGCTCCGAGCCCACCACCCCGAACGGGTTCGGAGGGGCGGCGAGAGCCGAGAGCAGGGCCCCGGCCACGGGCTCCCCGTCCGTCGTTCCCACCTTCCGGAAGGAGGGAAGGACGGGGTCCGCGTGGAGGTAGATCCGGATCGTCACGCCCGGTACGGGGGCGCCGGATTCGTCGGCACAGGAGACCAGGAGCTCCCCGCCCCGGTGGAGGACGACCTTCACGCGCTCCCCGGCCTGGCACCAGGGGATCACCGTCTCCGCGTACCCCTCGGCGGTGACCCGCAGGTCCACCAGGGCCCCGCGGCGAAGGCGGACGAGGAAGGTCCCGTCCCGGGCGGTGAGGGTCTCCGGGCCGGGTTCTTCCTCGTCGTAGCCCTCGCGGTTCAGGACCGCGCTCCGCCGCCAGGGCCGGCTCACCGTGGTGACCTTCGCCCCCGCGACGGGAGAGTCGCGGGCGTCGACGACCCGGCCGAAGAGGTCCCGGTCCCGGTCCGCGGCGTCCAGGTCGACGGGAGGCGGGACGGCCGGTCCGCCGGCCGACCTGTCCGCGGTCCCCGTCTCCGGGCGGTCGCGCCCGGCGGTCGCCTCCACGAGGGCGGGAGGCTCGGGCGGCCTTCCGGGTGCGGGACCCGGGAAGAAGGCCACCTTCGCGAACGCGGCCGCGAGAACGAGGGCCAGGACTCCCACCAGCATCCTTTTTCGCCGTCATGATCGCCGCTCCCTTCGCGAGGGCCCCGGCCGGGGGAAGGAGGAGAGGACGGGCCGGGAAGGCCAGGGGGAGGAGGGGGAGTCCCCAGGCCCGGCGGTCACCGCGCTCCTCCCGCTCGAGCCGCTCGCGGAGCATCGCAGCGCGCGCTCGATGCGGGTCCGGATCGTGGAGGCCGGCATCCCGGCGTCCCGCGCGATCCCGGCCGCAGATCGCCCCCCGAGATAGCGCGCCACGAGCGCGGTCCGGTAGGGCTCCGGGAGCGCCCGCACCGCCCGGAGGAGCCGCTCCTCGGTCTCCAGCCGGGCCGCGGTCTCCGCCGGGCCGGGTTCGGCGGGCGGCGCGAGCGCGCGCAACTCCCGGG
>JAOZQC010000415.1 GCA_029932425.1 Planctomycetota bacterium
TCCCTCCTTCCACCGGCACCAGCAGAATGTCCCCTCCGGGCACCGGTCGGGCTCGCAGGGGCACGGGATGGGATGGCAGTCGGGGTAGGTTCCGTCGGCGGGCGGCTCTTCCTTCCCCTCGTCCTTCGGCTTTCCTTCGCCCTCCTTCTTTCCGTCTGCCTCCTCCGGCGGCTTCTGCGTGTTCTTCGGCTGCTTCGCCGGTTTGCCCTTCCCGCCCTGCTTCTCCTCCCCCCTCTTCCTGGCGGACTCCTCTGCCTCCCGGATCTTCTTCCCCGCGTTCTCCAGGGCCTTCTCCGCCCTCTCGGCCGCTTCCTCCGCCGCCTTCCTCGCCGCTTCCGCCTGGGAGGGAGAGCCGTACTGGGCCGCCCTCCGGGCCCGCTGGGCCGCCTTCTTCGCGTCCTTCGCCGCCCGGTCCGCCCGCGCCACCGCCTTCTTCGCTTCCTTCACCTTGCCGGGATCCGCCTTCTTGCTGATCCCTTTCAGATCGCTCCGAGCCTCCCGCGCCCCGTCCCGCGCCCTTCGCGCCGCGATCTTCGCCCGGTTCGCCGCCGTGGCGGCCCGTCCGTTTCTCAGCCGGCCCTCGCGCTTCTCCTGCCTCCTCCTCTCGTCGGCGACCTGCTTCGCCCAGCGCTCGTACTGGGCCTCCACCCGGTCTCGCAGCGCCGCCGGGTTGTTCGTGGGCTTCTCCGCCTTCTCGTTCGCCGCCTGCGCCGCCTCCAGCCGTTTCGCTGCCTGTCCCCTCTCCTCGGCACTCCCCGAGAAGATCGCTTGGAGGTAGACCGCTCTCGCGGACGAGAGCCGGCTCCGGGTGGCCTCCACCTCCGCCAGGTAGCGCGCGATCCCGTTCCTCTTCGCACCGCGACCGCGAAGTCCCCCGGACCGGAGCAGGCCCCCCTCGGGCATCCCCGCCATCTCCCCCCGCTCTCCACTCCACGGCGGAAGCGCCACGGACCGTTTCCCTCCCAGGGTCCCCGGCCTGGTTTCTCTCGCACCGGGGGCCCATGAACCACGTCCCCCGCCCCTCCCCCCAAGTGGCGACGGCATCCTCACTTCCCGGCCCTCCGCGCCCCCGACCAGGGGAGGACCCAGGGCTTCCGTTCCCGCCCCGGATCCGCCATCGAAGAGAGATCGCCTTCTCCCCGCAACTCCCCGCGGAGGACCGGCCCCGGCATCGCCGCCCAACTCTCCCGCCGCCCCTCTCCGTACCTCCGCCGCCGGGGGCACGTCGATGCCGTCCAGGAGCGGGCTCAGGGGTTGATGGGCCTCATACGGGACCGGCAGCCCCCCTTCCACGTCCGGGATCGTCCCCTCGGGGAACTGACCGCCCCGGAAGGCGTCGATCCACGCCGCACCCACGGCCGCCTGCGGTGGGCTCGCGATCCTCTGGCTCGCCTCCCACCGCCCGGCCCCTTCCCCCCCCTTCCCCGGGGAAAGCTGCGGCGGCATCACGGAATAACCGGACTTCGCCCTCGCGTCTCCCACCCCATAACCGTCCGTGAGGGCGAGGTCCCCCGCCGACCACAGCTCTCCCTTCGGACCCAGCTCGGCTCCTCCCGGGTCCGACGCTCCCGCCGCCGGAGGGCAACGAAACCCTGCCGCCCCCCGGGGCGGAACGCCGTCCGGGAGGGTGTCCGGTGGACAGACGAACGGCCCGGGAACGGTTCTCCGTCTTCCCGCCGGTCCCCCCACCGCGGCTCCCGGCGTCGGTGCGGAGATCGGCGACCCCGTCCTCCCCACCACGGCCGCTTCCGGCGGACCTGGGACCACGGCCCCGCGAGAGAGATCCCCGGAGGTCGCCGACCCCTCCCCCGGAGCTCCGGGCATCGCCGGCCGGGGCCCCCCGCCGGGACCGGGGCCGGCGGGGGCTCCTCTCTCCCGAAGTCCCGCCCCCAAGGCCTTCCCCTCCCTCTGCCGGAGCAGCGCGATCGCGGCTCCCACGTCGAAGGGAGCACGCTTGCCCCCCTTCGCCCGTGCCGCCTGGAACTCCCTCGAGAGCCATGCCGCCAGATCCCCGACGGGCTCGGTGGGGAGCCTGCCGTCCGCCGCGCGCACCCCTCCGGGACCCCGGCGTGCCTTCCCCGCCGGGTCCTCCCTTCCCGCCTCGAACCCCGCCCGCGACCGCGCGGCCAGCATCTCCCGGCCCCCCTCCGCGTCGAGAGCCGGCCGCCGTCCCCCCGCCGACCGCGCTTGCCCAAACCCCCGCGCCAAGGCCGCCGCGGGCGGAGGGATTGCTCCGACCCCCAAGGGACCGGGCGCCGCGCCGGGAACCGGTAACGCACCCCCCCACCCCCCGGCCGCCGGGCCGGCCCTCCCGGGCAAAGCCCCCGGCCCCGCGCGTGCCGCCCCCCCTCTCCCCCCGCCGATCCCCGGCAACGCCCCCCCTACCTGCCACATCGCGGGCACCGGCGGCAACGCCATCCCCGCCTCCACCGTTCCCGCCGACCCCCGCATCAAAAGCCCCCGGAACCTCCCCGGGCCTCTACCGGCTCCGACTCCCCCGCCTCTCCCCAAGCCCCCGGGCATTACCGATCCCGTCTCGCCCCCCAAACCGGGAAGACCCGCTCCCACCGCCGATCCCGGCTCCCCCACCCCCAAGCCGACCCCCGCCGGCCAACCCCCCGCCACCGGGGGCCGGCCCCCCGCAGGGCCTTCTCCTCCCGTCACCGGCGGATAGGGGATCTGCGAGGAGAACGGGCTTCCCCCCACCGGCACCCCGAAGCCTCCCGCGAGAAACCCCAGGAACCCCGCCTGGCCCACCACGAGGTTCCCCTCACAGGGACACCGCGTCTCCACCCTTCCCGGCGCACCCGGACCGGGCGTGATCGTCCCCGCCTGGATCTCCACGCACACGCAGACCTTCACGCACGGACCGCGTGGCGCCTCCGGCTCGGACGTACCCTCTCCCGCCCCCGCAACGCCGCCGTTGCCTCCGGACCCAGCGGCGGGAGAGCCATCCTCGCCCACCCGCGTGTCCGGCGGGTGCACCGGACCGTCGCCCTCCCCACGGCCCCCGGAGGCCTTCCCCTCCCGACCGGCCGCGGAAGCGGACCCCGGATGGTCCGGAGGCCTCTTCTCCCTCGGATCCCCCGTGGTGGAAAAAGCGTCCCGCGGACCCTCCACCTCCTCCCCCACCCCGCCCGGCACGTCCCCGGGACGCAGCTCCAGCGTGCTCACCCGGCCCGTCTCATCCAACCTGGCCACCATGGCGATCTCTTTCCGCTGCGCCACCCAAGGATACCACCGGATGAGCACCACGAACCGCCCGCGAACCGGTCCCCCGGACCCACCGCGGCCCCCGGCCTCCTCCCCCGGACCCTCTCAGGTCGTCCGCTCCTCCAGGAAACCCACCGCCCAGCAGGTCGCCACCGGGTTCGTCCCCCCCAGGTCCACCTTCACCCGGAACCACCTCTTCTTCAGCTCCGCCGTGTACTGCGCCTCCGTGTCCGCACCCGGGTCCGAGTTCGCCGTCGTCCCCCCGCACGTGGTCCAGGTGTCCTGGTCCGTCGACTCCTGGAACGTGATGGCGAACGTCGGGCTCGTCCCCGCCATCCCTCCCCGCCACACGTTCACGATCGCATTCTGATACTCCGTCACGTCCATCGCGATCGTCGTGAACGTCCCCGTACCCGTGTGCGCGAACGTCGTGTACCGAGGCAACAG
>JAOZQC010000416.1:0-1735 GCA_029932425.1 Planctomycetota bacterium
AGCGGCCGCCGCGTAACTCCTTCTCTCAAGACGTGTTGTAGAGTTTCCGAGACGTAGGAGGTTAGCCGCGTTCTCTCATCCGTCGTGCGGGCGACGGCTCCGAACCGGTGGAGGGAACGGGGTTCCACCGGAGCGCGAAGTCCGTGGCCGCCACCGCGCGGGCACACCCGCAGCCGACCTGCGACGGGCACGCCCGCTCTGTCTCTCTTCGCCGGGGGAGGCGGATCCTCCCCGCCGGTCGCATTCCGCGCCCGACCCTCTCCGCGCCGCGCGGCCGCGGGCGCCTTTGGCGCCTGCTCCCGCAAGATCTCCGGGCCGCGCGAAGAATCGGAAGGTCAGTCGTACAGGCTGTTCCCGGCAAGAGATCGTCGAAACGGGCCGGGCGCGACGAGGAGTCGACCCTTCTCGGGCGTCCCGATCCGATTCGCGGGGTTTGCACGTCGTGGGATGCATGTACGTCCCCTGGAGGTCGATGACGAGGGGCCATACCGCCAAGGGCGGCGAGATCCGGCGAAAACCGTGCGTCCCGACGTGAGATGCGGGTTAGCCGCCCGGTGGGTGGGGTTCCCCCTGGTGATGGCCGTGGTCTCGGTGGTGGGCGCGGGCGCCCTCGTCCTCTTCGTCACGGAGTGGATCACCCCGGACCTCACGGCCCTCCTCGCCGTGCTCGCGATCCTCCTCACGGGGGTGGCGAAGCCGGAGACGGCCCTCGCGGGGTTCGCGAACCCCGCCGTCCACACCGTGGCCGCCATGTTCGTCATCTCCGCGGGGCTTCTCCGCACCGGCGTGGTGGAGGCCTTCGGCCGCCACATCATCCGCCTGGCGGGTCCCCATCCCACCCGGATCCTCCTCTTCTCCTCGGCCACGGTGGTCGTCCTCTCCGCCTTCATCAACAACACCCCCATCGTGGTCATGATGATCCCGGTGGTGCTCGGGATCTCGGAGGCGCGCGGCATCGCCCCCTCCAAGCTCCTCATCCCCATCTCCTACGCCTCCATCCTCGGGGGCTGCTGCACCCTCATCGGAACCTCCACCAACCTCGTGGTCTCGGGGCTGGCGGAGGAGGCCGGCCTGGCCCCGCTCTCCATGTTCGAGCTGACCCCCATCGGCATCCTCATGGCGGTGCTGGGGGTCGCCTGGCTCACGCTCTTCGGAGGGCGCCTCCTCCCCTCGCGACCCGCGGTCACCACTCGGGTCTCCGGCGGCCGCATCCGCGAGTACGTGACGGAGTTCCGGGTCCGCCCGGGTTCGTCTCTCGCGGGGAAGCCCCTGGGGGAGACTTCCCTGGGCCGGGCGGCGCGGCTGTCCATCCTCTCCGTCATCCGCGGGAAGGAGATCCGCTGGCCGCCGCTCGAGGACCTCCGGCTCCGGGAGGGGGACCTCCTCATCGCCAAGGGCTCGGCCACCGGCATCCTCTCCGCCGCGCGGGGCTCCGACGCGGAGCTCGTGGCCGACCTCGGGCCCAACGACACGGAGATCGACGCCCGGTCCCGGACCCTCGCCGAGGTGGTGGTGACGCCGGGCTCCAGGTTCGAGGGGGCCACGGGGGCGGAAGTGGGCTTCCGGCGTCACTTCGGGGTGTCGGTGCTCGCCATCCAGCGCCACGGATGCCACCTGACGCAGAAGCTCTCCTCCCTCCGGCTGCGGGTGGGCGACATCCTCCTCGTGCAGGGAGACACCCGGGCCGTGAGCCGCCTGCACGACGAGGAGGGCATCATCCTCCTCGAGGGGGTGG
>JAOZQC010000416.1:1745-3647 GCA_029932425.1 Planctomycetota bacterium
GGTGGACGCCGCGGTCCTCCACCCCCAGCGCGCCCCCGTGGCGGTGGCGATCACCACCGGCGTGGTCCTCGCCGCCACGTTCTCGCCGCTCCCCATCGTGGCCTGCGCCCTCTCCGGGGCCCTGCTCATGGTGCTCACGGGCTGCCTCTCCGCCCGGCAGCTCTACCGGAGCATCGACGTGCGGACGCTCGTCCTCATCGCGGGCATGATCGGGGTGGGGCTCGCGGCCGAGAAGACGGGAACCGCGGCCTTCGTGGCGCACCACGTGGTGGGTCTCGTCCGGCCCCTCGGTCCCTACGGCGTGCTCGCCGCCGTCTACCTGATGACGAACGTGGTGACGGAGTTCCTCTCCAACGCGGCGGCGGCGGTCCTCATGTTCCCCCTCGCCCTCTCCATGGCCGCCGACCTCCAGGTGAGCCCGCGCCCCTTCCTCATCGCCGTGGCGCTCGCCGCCTCCGCCGCCTTCTCCTCCCCCGTGGGCTACCAGACGAACACGATCGTCTACGGTCCCGGAGGCTACCGGTTCTCCGACTACCCGAAGGTGGGGCTGCCCCTGAACTTCCTCTTCTGGGGCCTGGCGGTGGTCTTCATCCCCCTCCTCTGGCCCTTCTGAGGCGGCGGGGCCGCACCCGGCGCCCCCGCCGACCGCCCACTCCTTGGCGGGGGGGGACGGGCGCCGTACGATTCCTGCGGACCTCGAGAACCACGGACACAGGGGTGTCCGGCCGGCGGGGCCGGGCTGAGATGAGACCCTGAGCACCTGATCTGGATCATGCCAGCGTAGGGACGTGTCCGGACCCCCGCCCCGGGACCTCCCGCGCCGCCAACGGAAGCGAGACCTTGAAGCCGGAGCGCGTGGCCATCGTCGGCGGAGGGATCTGCGGGCTCGGAGTGGGCTGGAAGCTCGCCAGGGCCGGCGTGGAGGTGGTCCTCTTCGAGAGCGGCCGGGCGGTCCGGGAGTCCTCCTGGGCGGCGGCGGGAATGCTCGCTTCCCACATGGAGCTCAGGCCCGAGGAGGAGCACATCACCTTCCTCGGACGCCGGAGCATGAGACGCTGGCCGGCCTTCCTCGCGGAGCTCGAGGCCGACGCGGACCTGGCCGTGGAGTACCGGGACGAGGGCACCCTCTACGTGGCGCTCGACCGGGACGCCCTGGAGCACCTCCGCTTCCTCCGGAAGCACCAGGAGGAGACGGGCCTTCCCGTGGAGTGGCTCACCGGCTCGGAGGCCCGGGAACGGGAGCCGTTCCTCTCCCGGAGGGTGGCGGGCGCCCTCTACGCCTCCGGGGATCACCGGGTGGAGCCGCGGGCGCTCTGCCAGGCGCTTGTCCGGGCCTTCCGGGCGGCGGGCGGGGAGCTCCGGGAGGAGAGCCTCGTGGAGGAGATCCTCCTGGCGGACGGCGCGGTCCGGGGCGTGCGGTGCGGGGGGGATCCCTGGGAGGCGGACGCGGTGGTGGTGGCGGCCGGCGCCTGGTCCGGGCTCCTCCGCGGCCTGCCCGAGGAGGTGGTCCCGCCCGTCCGGCCCGTGAAGGGCCAGATGCTCGCGGTGCGAATGGACGATCCCCCCCTCCTCACGCGCAGCGTGTGGGCCGCGGACGGCACCCGGTTCGCCTACCTCGTGCCGTTCTCGTCCGGGCGGCTCCTCGTGGGCGCCACCGTGGAGGAGCGGGGGTACGACCGCGAGGTGACCGCGGGCGCCCTCCTCGACCTCCTCCGCGTGGCCTTCGACGCGCTGCCCGGCATCTACGAGCTGCCCGTGGAGGAGACGTGGGCGGGGCTCCGGCCCGCGAGCTCGGACAACGCCCCGATCCTGGGGCCGACGCCCGTGCCGGGGCTCCACATGGCCACGGGCCACTACCGGAACGGGGTCCTCTTCGCCCCCCTCACGGCGGAGGACGTGGCC
>JAOZQC010000417.1 GCA_029932425.1 Planctomycetota bacterium
TCTGGTACCGCGACATGTGACAGGTCGCGCACGTGGGAGCGGCGGAGTAGTCGCGCCCCACCACCCATTCCGGGTCGTCGAGGTTCATCTCCGCCAGCTTGTTCCGGAACGCGATCCCGTGCTTGCTCTCGTTGTAGATCTCGATCTGGGGATGGTCCGGCCCCAGGTGGCACTTGCCGCAGGACTCGGGCTGCCGGGCCAGGGCCTTGCTGAACTCGTGCCGGGAGTGGCACGCGTTGCAGGTGCCGAGGCTCCCGTCCGGGTTGAACCGCCCCATCCCGCTGTTGGGCCAGGTGGACGGGTCGATCCGGAGCCGGGTGTTCGCCTTCGGCTCCCGGCCCTGGTAGGGTTCCCAGAGCCTCGCCACCTCCGCCGCCAGCTTCTCCCGGAACTCCCGCTTGTGCTTCATGAGCCCCGAGAGATCGATCCGGTGCTCCTCGAGGATCTCCCCCATCACCTTCCCCGCGACCTTCTGGAGGTCGAGGGAGAAGGTGGTGCCGTCCTCGAAGACCTTCGTGAAGGAGAGCTGGCTGCCGTGGCACTGCTTGCAGCCGAGCACCGCGTTCGGCCCGCCCACCACGAACTCGCCGAGCATGTTGTCCTTGCTGTGCAGGATCATGCCCGCCGTGTTGTGGTGGCTGGCCGCGAACTGCGTGTTCTCGAGCGGATGGCACTCCGCGCAGTCCGTGGGGGTGACGATGGAGGTGATGTAGGCCCCCTCGTGCCGCCAGGCCACCGGTTCGGTCTTCTCCGCGCCGTGGCATTCCATGCACCCCACGCCCTTCTCGGCGTGGTGCGATCGGGCCCACTGCTTCACCACTCCCGGTGTCTTCTCCGCGTGGCACTCGATGCACGCGGCGCTGTTGTCCTTCACCAGGGCGCCGAGCTGGGCGACGGTCATTTCCTCCGGCGGTTCGTGCCGGCGGCGTTCCGAGTCCGCCACCATGAGGAGGGCCGCCGCGAGGCAGAGCCCCAGTACGAAGATCACGATGCGCTTGGTGTTCAGTGACATGGGTTCGCTCCCGTCAGTGGACCATGGCCTCCCACACGGTGAAGGTGAGGAACCAGAGGAAACCGACGATCCCGATGTAGACGGACAGATCCCGGTTCGGAGCCAGCCGCGCGAGCAGCCGGTCGATCCAGGGCCAGGTGAAGAGGATCACGAGGATGAGCCCGGTGAGCATCACGCTCATGTGGAGCGAGGTCATCTTCAGCAGCCTGAACTGGAAGAAGAAGAACCACTCCGGCTTGATGTGGTCCGGGGTCACCTGCGGGTTCGCCTTCACCCCCATATGCGCGGGGAAGATCAGCGCGAGGAGGGTGAGGAGGACGAGGAGGGTGGTGCCGATCAGGAGCTCGGTGAGCGCATGATCGGGGAAGAAGTTGTAGGACTTCGGCTCGTCCGGGCGCACCTCCTCCGGGAATCGGCGGTGGAAGATCAGGGCCAGGGCGAGGAAGGCCAGGAGCCCGCCGGTGAGGGCGAGCCACAGGGCCGGGTTCGCGGCCTCGTGGAGGAGGAGGTCCCGCACGAGCTTGGCGAGGGTGAGCACGGCGGCGGCGAGAAAGATCAGGAGCCCCCCCACCCGGCCCTTCCAGAGCCAGTAGGCCCCCCCGAAGAGCACGAGGGCGATAGCCAGGAACGCGAAGCGCGAGGTCCCCGGCAGGAGGCGGTAGCCGATGAGATCGACGGCCGGGGCCGGGGAGACGGCGGCGAGGACGGCCAGGAGACCGCCGAGGCCCGTGACCACGGCGAGCACGGGGCCGGGGAACGGGAAGGCCGGGCGCCGCGCCGCCCCGGGGGAGCCCTCGAACTCGAACTCGGTGACCCCGTGCAGCCGGACGAAGGTGAGGTGCAGGCCGAGGGCCCCGATGAGGAGGGCGGGCAGCACCCCGATGTGCAGGAGGTAGAGGCGCGTCACGGTGGCGGACGTGATCTCGGGCCCCCCCCGGATGAGGGTGGCCAGGGGCGGACCCACGAGGGGAACCGACTCCGTGAGGTTCGCGGCCACGGTGGCGCCCCAGTAGGAGAGCTGCTCGTAGACGAGGGCGTAGCCTGTGAACCCGAAGCCCAGCGTGAGGAGGAGCAACGTCACCCCGAACACCCAGTTGAGCTGCCGGGGGTGCCGGTAGGCTCCCGTGAAGAACGTCCGGAGCATGTGGAGGATCAGGGTGGCGATCATCAGGTTCGCCGACCACTTGTGGATGCTCCGGATGAACCACCCGTAGGAGATCTCGTTCGTGATCCGGGCGACGCTCTCGTAGGCGGACTGGGCCGTGGGCTGGTAGTAGAAGGTGAGGAGGATGCCGGTGGTGATCTGGATCAGGAAGAGGTAGGCCGGCGTCCCCCCCAGCGAGAACCACCAGCGTTTCAGGTGGGAGGGGACCGGCTCGTTCGTGAGCCGCCGGAGCCGGTCCCAGTCCAGGGGGATGAGCGCTTCCCATCCGGTGGCCCCCGAGGTCCGGGACTTCCCGGGAGGGCTGATCGCGTCGGGCGAGGACATCTCAGGCCTCCTTGATCAGCACGTAGACGGCCCGGCCGCGGATCACCGTGCGCAGCCTCTCGAGACTCTGGCCGGCGTCGTAGGGGGGGCCGGCGGTGGCCGTTCCCTCCGCGTTGAAGACGCCGCCGTGGCAGGGGCAGTAGAAGATCTTCTTCTCCGCCTCGTAGTGGACGCGGCAGCCCAGGTGCGGGCAGATCTCCGAGAGGACCCGCACCCCGTCCGGGGTCCGGGCCATGACGAAGGTCTCCCCGGAAGGAGTGCGGATCTTCTTGCTCTGGCCCACCTCGAGATCGTCGAGCGAGCCCGCGTACATCTCCCGGTACCGGACCTTGAGCCCCATGGGCACGAGGTACTTGAGGAAGAAGAGGGCCCCGAGGCCGTACCCCAGGACCACCCCGCCCCACATGAGGAGGGTGGCGAAGAAGCCCCTGCGATCCACCGCTCGCTGCTCGCTCATGTCGACTCCCCGGCCCGCCGGGCCACCACCACGAGATCCCCGGATTCGCGCTCGTCGAACTCCCCTCCCCCGAAGCCGCCGTGCATCGCCTCCACCTCGAAGCCGCAGTCCCCGAGGACCCCGGCGAGCCACGGCGCCCGGATCGGGCACAGCTCCGTCCGCAGGAGACGCGGGACGATCTCCGCTCCCTCCGCCCTCTCCCGCACGAGCGAGATGACCAGGAGGACGACCTTCTCCCGGTGGATCTCGAACACCTTCAGGAAGAGGTATTCCCGCCCCTCCCTCACCACGCGGCGGAGGGGGCGCAGGCCGCCTCCCTCCTCGACGAGCTTCGCGAAGTTCAGCATGTGGAGCACGAGGACGCCGCCCGGGCGCAGGCAGGCCGCGAAGGCCCGCAGCGCGCGCCGCACGCCGTCCGGGGTGCCCGCGTTGGGCAGGGAGTTCCCGATCACCAGGACCGCGTCCCGGGGGGGAAAGAGCCCCGCCGTCTCCTCGAAGGAGGCCACGCGCACCTCGCCCCGGCCCCCCAGCCTCGCCCGCGCCCGCTCCACCATCTCGGGCGCGATGTCGGAACCCGACACCGCGTAGCCGTCCCGGGCCAGGGCCTCGAGATGCCGGCCCGTGCCGCAGGCGGCGTCCAGGACGGTGCGGGCGCCGTGCCGCTCGAGGACCTCCTCGACGAACGCT
>JAOZQC010000418.1 GCA_029932425.1 Planctomycetota bacterium
GGCGCCGGTGGGGGCGGGGCGCGGCGGCCCCCCCGGGCGCCGCGGGGGGGGGGGCGCCGGGGGCGGCGGAACGCCCGCTCACGGCCCGGGGGCGGGCTCCACGGGGACCATGACGTCCGTGCGGTACCGCTCCGGGGGGAGACCGGAGCCCGCGTGGACGAGGTAGACCTCCATCAGGGGGCCGGCGGGGACCCAGCCGTTCTCCCGGATCCACCGGTAGAGGTCGGGGTAGCGACGGGCGATCACCTCGTAGGGACCGTCGAGCCCCACCGCGGCCACCGTCACCGCGGGCACCTTCTTCACCGCGAAGGGCGGCTCCACCTTCGTGCCCGGGGCCACCGGCAACCAGATCTCGTAGCGCGTCTCGGAGGGGGGGGTGGTGGCCGGGTCGTCGTGGAAGATCCCCATGAGATCGCCCTCGGGGGGGATGCCCTTCGCCAGCACGTACTCCGCCACCTGGAGAAACGTCTTCTCCGTCTCCGCGTAGGGCCCCGTCTACGCCAGCGCCCGGACGGTGCGGGAGGGCATCCGGACTATCTTCACGGCCAGGGTGGGGGCCGCGGGGGGGGCGGAGCGGCAGGCGGGGAAGAGGAGCGCGGCGAGGGCGAGGCAAGAGAGCGGGCCGCGGGCGGGGCGTCTCATCTCATTCCTCCTCCTTCTCCCGGAGCTCGGTGGCCGCGATGTCCGCCTGCACCTCCGCGTTCCGGGAGGGAGCCAGCTCCTCTCCCAGGGCCGTGAGGCGGTCGCGGATCTCCGTGTCCTCCGGGAAGAACTCCAGGGCCGCCCGGTAGACGCGCTCCGCGCGCGCCGGCTCCCCTCCCTCCCGGAGGGTCTCGGCGTAGGCGCAGAGCGGGTCCCGGGCGAACGGATCGGTGAAGACGGCCCGGGCGCACCCGATCTCGGATTCGCGCCGGTAGAGCCGGCTGCCCGTCACCGCCGCGTGGTATCCCGCCAGGAGCAGGCGGTGGCGCATCTCTCCATTCCGGATCATGAGGTCGAGGGCCGCCCGGAGCCCCTTCATCGCCTTCCGGTCTCCCCGCCGCTCGGCGGTGCGGGCGAAGTCCTGCATGCGCAGGATGATCTCGATCTCCTCGTCCTCGCCGATGTCGGCCTCGAAGGAGTCGAGGAGCGCCCGGCCGAACCGCTCCCCGAAGGCCTTCTTCTTCTCGTCGGGCCAGGTTTCCCCGCCCTGTTCCTCCCACTCCAGGGTGAGGCGGCGCACCATCCGGACCCCGTGGAGGACCATGTCGAGACCGATGCCGAAGGAGAACTCGCCGCGCTCGTAGGAGGCCAGGGCCCGCCGGAACTGCCGGTCGAAGTGCTCCTGGAGTTCCAGCCGGAGGGCGGGGACGGAACGGAGGAACTCCTCGGTGCGGGCGTCGCGTTCCGCGTCCGACATCTCCTCGTGGGTGGAGAGCTCCCGGAGGAACTCCAACCGGGCCATCGACTCGTTGAAGGTCCGGGTGAGGACCATCTCGAAGAGCGGGTTCTCCCCGTGCGGCTGCGGCGCCTCCCCGGACTCCGGGACGGTGAAGATGAGGCCGCAGGCCGCCGCCGCCCGGTCCCGCCGGGAGAGCTCCCCGTCCGCAAGCGCGAGCTGGAGGATCTCCCGGGCCTTCCGGTTGAACTCGTCGGTGACGAGCCGGGGGAGGGCCATCCGGGCGAACTCCTCGAAGGCGGCCTCGAAGCTCTCCTGGCTCTCCGCCCTCTCGAAGATCTGCTGGTTCTCCGCGAGGAGCCGCTCCATCTCGTCGCGATCGAACCGGAGGCCGAGGAACCGGCGGTTCTCCCCGAGAAGACCCTGCAGGTGGAGGAGCCGGCTCCGCACGTAGTCCTCGTTCATGGAGCCGTCCTCGCGGAAGATCCGCCGGAACGGGTCGTAGGCGGTCCGGTTGCTGGTCGGGTCGTGCATCGTCCTGGTCCTCGGGGCGGCGTCCGCTCGATCGTGCCCGGTACGGGCGGCGATCCGAACGGATTTCCCGGGCGTTGCGGTATACTCCTCCCACCGGGGAGACCATCATGACCAGAGTCCTGCTCGTTCTCTGCCTGGCCGGCCTCGCGGCCCTGTGGCTGCCGGCATCCCCTTCCGCGGAAGGAGCGGAAGGCTACGACTACGGGGACCCCACGCCCGAGGAGCAGCTCCTGCTCGAGCTGATCAACCGGGCCCGGGCCGACCCCGCCGCGGAGGGGGATCGCCTGGGCCTCGATCTCTCCTCCTACGACCCCATGCCCCCGCTCACCATGGAGAAGCGCCTCCTCGCCGCGGCCCGGGCCCACGCCGCGGACATGGCGGACCGCAGGTTCTTCTCCCACGAGAACCCCGACGGGAAGAACGCCGACGAGCGGGTCCGGGACACCGGCTACCTCTTCCCCCCGGAGTACGACGATCCGTCGGTCCCGAACCACGTGGAGAACATCCGGGTCCAGGGACCTTCCGGGGTGGAGGCCGCCCACCGGGGCTTCATGCAGTCTTCGGGGCACCGGGATCACATCCTCTCCGCCACGCCGTTCAAGGCGGCGAACGACGAGGCGGGGATCGCCTTCCTGGACCCCGGGAAGGACGTGGTGATCGACGGGGTGGGCCGGGTCCGCGAGTTCATCGTGGAGGAGATCGCCCGGGACCCGGATCCCACCCCCTACGTCACGGGAGTGGTGTACCGCGACGCCGACGGCGACGGGTTCTACGACCCGGGCGAGGGGCTCTCCGGCGTGACGGTGGCCACCACGGACGGGTCCTACTCCACGACCACCGCGAGCGCGGGGGGCTACGGGATCCCCGTGGCCGCGGCGGGCTCCTACACCCTCCGGGCGAGCGGAGGAGCGCTGGCGGAGGCCATCGAGGTCCCCTTCACCATCGGGTCGAAGAACGTGAAGGTCGACTTCCGGGAGAGCCCTCCGCCCGTCTTCGAGGTGCTCAAGTCGAAGTTCAAGGTGGACTGGGGAAAGCGCGCCAAGAAGGGGACCCCCGAGGTGGATTCCCTGAAGCTCACCGCCCTGCTCGACCCCGCGCGGCTGCCCGCGAGCCTCGACGGGGCCCGGGTGACGATCCACTACGCGGGCCTGACCCTGGGACCGTACACGCTCGCCGGGAAGGGGAAGGGCGGCGTCTTCAAGTCCGCGAAGGGGACCCTCCCCAAGGTCTCGGTGAAGCTCTCCGCGAAGACCGCGAAGCTCACCGTGAAGATCTCGAAGGCCGATCTCGCCGCCGGGCTTCCCGTGTCGGACGTGACGGAGGAGAAGACGGAGTCCCTCGACATCCGGGTGGTCCTGGGCGGCACCTACGACGCCGCGAGGACGGTCCTCCACACCGTGAAGTCGAAGGCCGGAAAGAAGTCCGCCGGCCGGTACTGATCCCCGCCGCGGCTCCCTCTCTCGCGGCGCCGGGACGGAGCGGTTCGCGGCCGGGGAGGGGAGCCGGTCACGAGCCGTCCCCGCCCGGGCAGGGCGTCTCGGCGAAGGTTCCGGCCGGCGAGCGCCCCCGGCGCCAGGTGGATCCGCCTTGTCCGGAGCCCATACCTCGCCCGGAGGACCCGGGCGGGGCTCCGCGCCGGCACCCGGGCCCGGTGCTCCCGGGCGGCGGGACTCCGCCGGAGGTGGGGCACGGCCGCCGGTTCCCGGGATTCCTCGGGGAGGACGGCGGTT
>JAOZQC010000419.1 GCA_029932425.1 Planctomycetota bacterium
GAAGCTCGGGGGAGAGCTTCATGGCCCGCCCCGCCCGGAGGAGGAGGAAGGCCTCGGAGGAGCCGAGGCCGTGGCGCAGCGCGAACTCCCGGAGGGAGCCGCAGCTCTCGAAGACGTAGTGGACGGACTCGTCCACCTGGACGAGCAGCTCCGCCAGCTCCACCTGGATCTCCCGCAGGCGGCTCCCCCCCGGTCGATCTCCCGGGCGGCGTCGTCCCGCCGGACGGCGCGCCGGAGCCGGTCTCGTCGGATGCCTCTCATGCCGTACGGAAGTCTAACACCGGAGAGGGACACGAATCGGCCGACGGAGCCGTTCTCCGAAAAAAAAAGGTTTCGGGACCGGGCGTCGCGGCCGGACGCGGGGCAAGCCGGGGCCGGGAGCACGGGAACCCCGCCCGGCGGGCGAGCATCGGACGACGGATCCGAAGGTCGGGGCCTCGATCCCTCCAGGCTCGCCATCCTCGCGGCCCCTTCCCGCGGTGAACGCGCCACCACCGTCGCCCGCCGGCCCCCGGTGTGGATCCTCCTCGTCGAACATGCCGATCCCGGAACCCCGTCCGCGACGGAACGGATGGGCCAGCGGCTGAGGGGCGAGATCGCGCAGCGTGTACGAATGATCCCCCCACCGTATTGCAGCTAGGAAACCGGCTGGTCCAGCACCTCCCGCACCTTCCTCGCCAGGTCGCCGGGTTGGAACGGTTTGAGGAGGAAACTCTCCCCGGCCCGGCCCTGACCATCCAGGAAGGCGGCATTCTCCGGGCCCCCCGAGATGTAGAGGACTCGCAGCGACGGCCAGAGCGATCGCAGGTGCATCGCCAAGTCCCGCCCGCCGAGAACGGGCATGACCAGGTCGGTGAGCAACAGGTCGATGGGCTCCGGGTGTGACTTCGCGATGGCCAGCGCCTTCCCGCTGTCCTCCGCCTCGAGTACGGAGTAGCCGTGGCTCTCCAGAACCTCGCTCACCAGGGTCCGGATGCCCTCCTCGTCCTCCACGAGCAAGACCCTCTCGGATCCACGGGCGATCGGCTCCTGCCGGGGAGGAGTCTCTCTCTCGGGCTCGATCGCGACGACACTCGGAAGGTCGATCTCGAACGTGGTGCCCTTCCCCGGCTCGCTGCGGACGGAGATGCGGCCGCCGCTTTGCTTCACGATCTCGTGGGTCGTCCAGAGGCCGAGGCCGGTCCCCTTGTCCGGGCCCTTCGTCGAGAAGAACGGCTCGAAGATCTGGTCCACCGTCTCCTCGTCCATCCCGCAACCCGTGTCCGTCACCGTCAGGAGAACACGAGGGCCCGGTATCATCTCCGGGCCCAGGCGGTCGAGGGACTCGACCAGCGCCACGTTGCGGGTCTCGATGGTGAAGGTTCCGCGGCCGGGCATGGCATCCCGGGCATTGACGGCGAGGTTCATGATGACCTGCTGGAACTTCACCGGGTCCCCCCGGACCTCCCAGAGGTCCGGCTCGAGCTTCGTGAGGAGCTCGATGTCCGGGCCCAAGACCCACCGGATCATCGGCTCCATCTCCCGTAGAACAGCGTTCAGGTTGACGGCCCTCGTGTCGGGCTCCCGCTTGCGACTGAAGGCCAGGAGCTGCCGGACCAGGGCGCGGGCATGGTCTGCAGCTTGCCCGATCCTGATCACGTGCGTCTTCGCCGGAGTGTCGCCGGCGGTCATCTGATCCAGGAGGGCGGCGTTTCCCCCGATCACCGTGAGGAGATTGTTGAAGTCGTGGGCGATCGCGCCGGTCAGACGTGCCACGGCTTCCATCCTCATCGCGGCCATGAGCTCTTGCTCCAGCCGTTTCTGCTCGGTCACGTCTTCCGCGAAAACCTCGAAACTCTCGAGCTTGCCGCTCTCTGCGTAGATGCAGCGTCCCGTCAACCGGAACGTGGCCATCGTCCGGTCCTTCCGCCACCAGCGCACTTCGACGCCTTCGATTCGGTCACTCCCCCGGAGGGTTTCGATCAGCTGTTGCCTTTCCTCGGTATCCACGTAGAGGGAGGCGATGTTGATGTCCGAGAGTTCCTCCGGACTCTCGTAGCCGAGCATCCTGGCGAAAGCCGTGTTCATCTGCAGGAAGCGGCCTTCCAGGCTCGTGCGGTAGATCCCGATCGTGGCGTTCTCGACGAGACTCTGGTAGTTCTCCAGCGACTCGGCCAGCGCCCTCTGCATGTACTTCCGATCGGTGATGTCGAGCCCGGTGCCGATCACGAACTCGACACCGCCGTCCTCGCCGAGGAGTACGGTATTCGACCAGGAGATCAGGCGCTTCTCACCGTTCCTGGCGACCCAGTGGTTCTCGTGGGTGCTGGGGATCGCAGATTCTCGGAGAGCGGAGAAGACCTCCCGCACGGAATCCGCCTCGTCCGGGAGCAGGAGGAAGTCCCAGAGTCTTCGGCCGATCACGTCGTCGGCTCGGTAGCCGGTCGCCTCCTCACAGGCCCGGTTGAAGCGGACGATCCGGGCCTCCCGGTCGAGGACCACCACCAGGGCCCCGACGGTGTCCAGGATCGCCGTCAGCATGTTGCGTTCTTCTCGAAGCGCTCGCGCCGACCCTTCCATGGAGACGAACACGGGTTGCACACCCCAGACCCCGAGCATCATCAGAGCGGCGATCCCCAGATAGACGACGGCGAGAACCCGATCCGTCGGGTGGAGTTCGTGACCGCCGAGAAGACCGGTCAGAGAGGTCGATGCGTGTGCTGCCATGAGGAGGATCGCCGCGGCCAGGAGGCCCCACGCCCCCCGGACCTTGGTCACGAAGATCAGACGCAGCGCGAAGAAAGCCGCGACCACCGAGAGCAAGACGGACGCGCTCAGGATCCAGACGACGCCCATCGAAGCCTCCCTCGAACGGCAGCCCTCTGCCCGGTCTCCCAGGGGAGAAGAGGTATGTCGGCCTGTCGCGACTGCCGTCCCATGCTCATCTGCATGGGGCTTTCACGCAAAGCAGGTGCCCGTTCGAGGCGGCCGTTGCCGGGCGCTCTGGAACGGGCATGCCCGGGAATCCTCCGGCGGGCGCTTCACCCGGCCGCGGGGGAGGCGGTCTCCGGCCGGAACCCGCGAGGTCACGGGGCCGGCCGTCTCCGTTTCGCCGACCGGCGCCTCATCCCCCGATGGTACCCTCGCACGCCATGTCCCCGTACGACCGAGCGCGAGCGGAGTGGCGGAACCCTCTCAAAATGAGAAAGAATCCTGCAGTGAGAGAATCCCTCGGTGCAATACGGTGGCAGGATCATACACACTGCGCGCTCTCCTTCCTGGGCCGCTGACCCATCCGTTCCGTCGCGGACGGGGCTCCGGGGACGGGGTTCCGGGATCGGCACGCTTTACGAGGGGGGATCCACATCGCGGGCACGCCCGCAGCCCAACTGCGACGGGCACGCCCGCGATGTCCTTTCTTGCCGGGGGAGGCAGATCCTCCCTCGCCGGCCGCGTTCCGCGGCCGACCCCCTCCTCGCCGCAAGGCGGCGGGCGCCTGCGGCGCCGGCTCCCGCGAAACCTCCGAGCCGCGCGAAGATTCGGAAGGTCAGTGGTACAAGCGACTTGGAGCCGTCGCCCGCACGCCGGATGAGAAATGCGGGCCTGGCAGGCTGTCGGAGTATGGAAGTGCGGCCCCGTTACGAGCGCCGTGGGTC
>JAOZQC010000420.1 GCA_029932425.1 Planctomycetota bacterium
CGACGCACCCACCCGAAGCCATCCCGCCCCCACGACGCTCCAGAGTCCGGCGCGGATCCACGGGGAAAGGGGCCGGTCCAGCGCCCGGAGGAGGCTCACCGCCACCTCGGCCGCGAAGAGGAACGGCAAGAACCAGAGATGGATCGCGGTGCCGTAGAGGAGCATGCGCGCGTCGAGCACCGCCGCCGGCTCCGCCCCTCCCAGGAGGTCCCGCACCCGGGGCAGGCCGTAGAGGAGGCTCCCGAAGAGCCAGGGGAGGAGGAGCCGGCGCGCCCGGTCCCCGATCCGCCGCGGCTCGCGGAGGGTGAACGGCCGGCGGGCCCGGAACATGCAGCCTATGAGGAGGAAGCTCGTCAGCCCGATCCTGAAGAGGGCGGGCATGCCCCGGTCGGCCGTCACGTGGTACCAGATGACGGCGAGGATCGCGAGGACGCGGAGGCGGTCCACGTTCGCGAAGCGCGGCGGACGGGAGAGGAGATCGGAGGAGCGCATGGCGGTCGCCGGAAGCCGGAGGTCGCCCTTGTTCCCGGTTCCCGGGTTGAGCTAGGATAGCGGCGGGGCGGGGGCCCGGGAGGGAATCCGGGCCCGCAGCAAGAAAGGTGCGACCATGAAGAGGATCCTCGTACTCGGCCTTCTCGCGGCCTTCGGGCTGGGCGCGTGGTCCCCGGCGGCGGCCGACCCCGCCGACGAGCCCACGAACTACGAGCAGTACATGCTGGAGCTGGTGAACCGCACCCGGCTCGACCCCGCCGGCGAGGCGGCCCGCTTCGGCATCGATCTCAACGAGGGGCTGCCCCCGGGGACGCTCTCCGCGGATCCCCGGGAACCGCTCGCCATGGACCTGGACGTCCTCCGGGCGGCGCGGCTGCACAACGAGGACCTCCTGGCGAACTTCAAGGACCTGCCTCCCGATCACCGCGGCTCGGATGGAAAGTACCCCTGGGACCGGGTGGCGGCGCAGAACCCCAACGTCATCTTCACGGGGGAGAACAACTCCTGGTCGAGCAGCGATTCCCTCTCCACCAAGACCGTGAACCGGCTCCACGCGCTGCTGTTCAAGGACTTCACCGGGTCCTTCGAGGTCCCCGGCCGCGGTCATCGCAAGGTGATGCTCAGCGACAAGCCGGACATGATCGGTCTCGGGGTGGATCACGGGAAATTCGGGGGGAAGAAGGCGGGGATCTGCACGCAGGACTACGTGTCTTCGAAGCAGCTCCGCATCACCGGCGTGGCCTACACCGACACGAAGACGAAGGACTCCTTCTACACTCCGGGCGAGGGGCTCGGGGGCGTCACGGTGCAGGCGGTGCGCCGGGGGGACGGGGCGGTGAGCACCACCACCACGTGGCGGTCCGGCGGGTACAACCTGGTCGTGGAGCCGGGGACCTGGGACGTCACGGCCTCCGGGGGCGGCCTGACCGCGCCGCTCGTGGTGGAGGGAGTGGTGGTCACCGACCGGAACGTGAAGGTGGACTTCGTGCCCGCCAAGGCGGGGCCCCCTCCGCCCCCTCCGCCGGAGCCCGTCTTCGCCCTCGCGAAGGCCGCCGCGAAGCTCTCGAAGAAGACGGGGCGGTGGGTGCTGTCCGTGAAGAAGGCCTCCTTCAACCACGGCTCGTGGACCTTCACCGCGGAGGACCTCGCGGACCTCGAGGTGCGGGTGAACGGACAGTCCTACTTCGGGGCCGCGGACCGGGCGGACGCCGTGGTCAAGACGAAGACCGACAAGAGCGGGAACATCGCGAAGATCTCGATCAAGACCACCGACGGCAACAAGCTCCTCCTCGATCTCCGGAAGAGCCGGTGCAAGCTCGTGCTGAAGAACGCCCCCGGCTTCGATCCCACCACGGGCTCGGTGGAGATCGAGATCCGGCTGTCCGGGAAGCGGGGCGTGCTCGCGACCACCGCGGAGATCGTGGGCAAGAAGGCGAACAAGGCGGTGCTGGCCCCGGCGGCGGGGACGATCGAGGACTACCGGTAGGCCGGCCATGATCGACGAGGAGAGGAACGAGGCGCGGCCGGGTGCGGAGGAGGAGCCGGAGGAGGACGAGTTCCACCGGCCCCACAACCTGGCCACGCTCCGGGCGTTCTACGCGGAACGGCCGGAGGACCCGGAGGTCAGGGCCCTGCTCGCCACGTCGCTCTTCCGGACGCTCTGCCGGGGCCGGGCGTCGCGGGATCCCGTGCTCCGCTCGGGGCGGGTGGACGAGATCCGGAACCTGGCGGAGGCCCATCCCGATGACGAGGCGGTGCGGGGCTGCCTGGCCATGGGGCTCTACAACGCCGTGGTGGACGCCCGGGCCGAGTCGGACGGGGAGGCGGTGGATCGGTACCTCGGCGACCTCCGGGACCTCGCCGGGGAACACGGAGACGACGCCGTGGTCCGCAAGCACCTGGCCATGGCCCTGCTGAACTGCGCCACCTACGCCCGGGACGACGGCGAGCGCGACCTCCGGGATTCCCTGCTGGCCGAGCTCCGGGCGTTCCAGGCCGACCACGCCTCGGACGAGGCGGTGGCCTGGTGCCTGGGCCAGAGCCTTCTCATCGCCGCCGCGGATCACGAGGAGCGGGGCGACCTCGCCCGCCGGGACGCCCTGCTGGCCGAGCTCCGGGCCCTCCCCGTGGACCTGAAGCGCGGCTGACCGGCGGGCGACTCCCGGCTCTCGAGGGAGCCGCCGGTCGCCGGAGTCCATCCGGCGCGGCGGGCACCCCTCCTGCGCCTCCCCAACGCAGGGTTCTTCCCGGATCCCACCGCCTCCGGCGGGAGGGCTCCTCCTTCTCGGTCCGCGGGGGAGGAGCCGCCTCGCCGCCCCCGGCCCCTTCCGGCGGTCTTCCCCGCGAGAGCCCGCGGAAAGAGTGAAACACCGCTAGTGAAACATCGCTGACAGGCACGGCTTTTTCAGTTCTCGCCGGCGTGTCCTCCGCCGGGGGAGCCGGGCCGGCGCCGGGGGGAAGCCAGCGTCAGCGCGGACCGCCCTCCCCGCGGGAGAGGTCCTCCCTCCGGTTCAGGTCCGCCCGCACTCCGGCGGAACAGGGAACCCGGACCTCCTGGTCCCGCCGCCTCCGGAGGAGGTCCCGGAGGGGCTCGTCGTCGCCCAGGGCCAGGAGGTCCTCCCGGAGCCCCGCGTCCAGGAGGACCGGGTGGCCGCCCCGGCCCCCGTGCACGGGGCGCACCACGAGGGGCCGGGAAGCCCGCCACGCGGACAGGAGGGCGCGCACGTCCTCCCGGGTCACCCGGGGATGATCCACGGGCAGGACGACCCAGGCCGGGGCGTCCTCCGCGGCCCGGATCCCCGCCTTCAGGCTCCCGGAGCGGCCCGCCTCCCACCGCACGTTCTCCACGTAGCGGACACCGGGGGGCGGCGGAACCGCGGCCCGGATCTCCTCCGCCCGCGCCCCCAGGACCGCCACCACCGGGTCGCACCCGGCCTCGGCGAGGAGCCGGACCGCCCGCTCGAGCCAGGTCGTTTCCCCGCGAAGGAGCAGCGCTTTCGGGCTCCCCATGCGGCGGGAGGCTCCGGCGGCGAGGCAGATCCCCGCCGGGGGACGCCCGCCGGCCGGGGGACGCCCGCCTCCCGGGATCACCGCCCCGCTCCCACGCCGCCGGCCCGCTTCCCGCGCCGCCCCCGGGCCGGGGA
>JAOZQC010000032.1:0-12670 GCA_029932425.1 Planctomycetota bacterium
GCGCGGCTCGAGAAGATGGGGGGGGAGGCCCTCGTCCCCCTCCAGCGGCTCGCCCTGGGGGACGATCCGGGTCTCGCCCGCCGGGCCCTCCGCCACCTCGGCCGCCTGGCCCGCCGGGAGTCCCTCCCCGCGCTCCGCCGGGCGGTGGCCCTGCCCGACCGCCGGGCGGCGGCGGTGGCCGCGCTCGGGGCGCTCGGCGACCGCCGGGGGGAGGCGGCGCTCCTGCCCCTCCTCGACGTGTCCGGGCCGGAACCCGCCCTGCTCGAGGCCCTGGCACGGGTGGGGGGCCCGGAGACGATCCGCGCCCTGGCCGCCCGGCTCCGGACGGGCGCCGGACCCTCGGAGCGGTCCCGGCTCCTCGAGACGATCGCCCGCGTGGGCGGAGAGGCGGGGGTCCTCTCCCTGCTCGACCTGGCGGAGGACGAGGACCTCGGCGGGGAAGCGGAGACGGTGATCGAAGCCCACGCGGCCCGGCTCCTTCCCGGGCTCTGCCGGCTGGCCGCCCGCGGCGGGCCGGAGGTCTCCCGCCGGGCGATCGACGAGCTCGGCCGGCTCGCCCTCCCCGGGGCCGTCCCCACCCTGCGGGAGCTGCTCGAGAAACGGCCGAGCCGGGGGCCGGCAGCGCGGGCCCTGGCCCGGATCGGCACGGAGGCCGCGGTGGACGCCCTCCTCGCGCGTCCCCTCACGGCGGAGATCCGGGGAGCGTTCCGGGATGCGGGACCGGGCGCCGAGGCCGTCCTCCTCGATCGCCTGGCCCGCACCACGGGGACCGGGCGGACGGGGATCCTGTCCCTCCTGGCGCTCTGCGGAGGCCCGGACGCGGTGCGCGCCCTGGCCCCCCTGGCGGAGGAGCCCGCCTGCGCCCCGGCGGCGATCCACGCCCTCGGCGAGATCGGCGGGGAGGAGGCCGTTCGCGCCCTGGCCGCCTTCGCCGCCCGGCGCCGGTACGCCCGGGCGGCGGCGGCGGCGCTCGGGGCCACCGGATCCGAGGCCGCGGTGCCCGTCCTGGTGGCTCTCGGGCGGAGGGATCCTTCCCTCCGGGGAGCGGCCCGGGACGCCCTCTCCCGGATCCGCTCGTCCCGGGCCGTGGAGGGGATCCTCGCCCTGGAGACCCGCCCGCGGCCGGGTCCCGGAACCCGGCGCGCCCTGGCCCGCATGAACCGGACCCTCGTGGACCCGGCGCTCCGCCGGCTGGCGGAGGGGAAGGGGAGAGTCGCCGCGCGGGCCCGGCGCGCCCTGCGGGAAACCGCCCCGGCCCCCGCGGGGGGGCCCGACCCCTTTTGAGGATCGAGAACGAACGAAACTGCAGGACACCGAAAGGTACCGAAAGGAACACGCCATGCGCACCACGATCCTGATCCTTCTCCTCGCGGGGGGCCTGCCCCTTCTCGGGGTGGCCGGCGAGGAGGATGTGCTCTACCGGAACTTCGACGTCTCCGCGATCACGGCCCCTCACCCCGCGCGGTTCGGGCCCTGGCTCGGGGCTCCCCTGCCCGAGGCCGGGATCGAAGAGGAAAGGGAGGCGCCGGAACCTCTCCCGTTCGTGGACGGCGACCAGCTCGTGGAGATGATCCGCGAGTCCGTCGCCTCCCCGAGCTGGGAGGGAGACGGGGCCCTCCTCGCGTTCGGGAACGGCACCCTGTTCGCCCGGAACCGGCCCGCGGTCCTCCAGGAGCTCGCGGCGTTCCTCTCCAGCCTGGAGCAGGCGGCGGAACGGCGGATCCTCTTCCAGGTCCGGGTGTTCGAGGGGAAGGGAGGGAAACCGGTGGCGTCCGGCTCGGTGGAGGCCCGCCCCGGCGTGCCGACCACCGTGAAGGTCACGAATCGCGTCCGGCTGCTGACCGGCTACGAGGCGGAGGTGGCGCAGAGGGCCCGGATCGCGAAGCCCTTCGTTCTGCCCGCGGAGGAAGGGCTCGTGGTGGACCTCGTGGGGCAGCCCGCGCTGGACGGCCGCCGGGTCGTCGTGGAGGCCCTCGTCCAGCGGGGGACCTTCGACCGGCCCATCGGGCGGCTCCGGCTCATGGAAGGCGACGAGGGCGGAGAGCCGCCCCTGGGGGAGATCGACATCCCCGTCTTCCGGCGGTTCCTGGCGTTCACCACGTCCGTGCTGGAGAGCGGAGGGGCCACGACCATCCCTCTCCGGATCGGCGATCGCGCCGCCCGCATCGAGATCCGCGCCGCGCTCCTGGGCCGGCTCCCGGACGGGCCCGTGGTCGATGCGGGCTCCCTCACGCGCATTCCCACCGGCTGGTCCATCGGCTACCCGGAGATGAGCGCGGACGAGAGGGCCCGATCGGCCCCCCGTCCCCTTCCGGAGGAGGACTCCCGGCCTCTCCTCGGGGATCCGGAGGAGGTGGTGGATCTCGTCACCACCCTCACGGATCCCTGGTACTGGGAAGAGGAGGGGACGCTCGAGATCACCGGCGAGGGGCTTCTCTTCCTCAAGGCGAAGGAGGACGTGAGAAAGCACGTTCTCTCCTTCCTCACCGCCCGGGAGAGCGAGCGGCTGCATCCCGTGCGCCTGGAACTCCGGTTCTACTCGAGGGCGGGAGAGGTGAAACCGGGCGCCGTCCCGGCCTTCGAGCCCGGGAGCGCGACCCTCGTGGGCTCCGGCCTCGCAGTGACGCTGCCCGGCCGGAACGCGTTCCTCTCCGCGGGTGACGTCCGGAACTACGTGGCGGACTACAAGGTGGAGGTCGCCGAGGGCTCGCAGCTCGCGAACCCCGTCATCGGCCAGAGCTTCGCGGGGTTCGCCGCGAACCTCAGGCCGCGCCTCTCCATCGACCGGTCCCGGATCCGGCTGGACGTGGGCCTCCTCTTCGCCCACCGGCCTCCCCGGATCTCCCCCCGGAGCACGGGTGCCCGGCACCTCGGCGTGCTGAGCGGCATCGAGGAGCACCGGGCGGCGGTGCACACGTCCGTGGTGATGCCCGCCGCCGGCACCTACGTGCTGGACCTGGGGCCCTCGCCGGTGAAGGCGGGCGAACGGCTCGTGGCGGTCATCACCTCGCGGGTGGAGTGAGGGGCCGGTCGGGGGCGGCCGTCCAGGTCATGGCGGCGATGGTGACCGTGTTCCCCTCCGCGGGGAAGACCGGCTGCTCGTAGGCGAGGAGACGGCCCTCCGCGTCCTCCGGCAGGAGGGAGAGGAGGGTGTAGAGGGCGGACATGCCGCACACCCGCCGCTCGTCGCGGCAGGCGCGCTGGTGGGCGAGGAAGCCCTCCGCGTCCCCCGCTTCCGCGAGGGCCAGGAGCTCCCGGTCCGCCCTCTCGATCTCCCGGAGGCGGGCCGGGGCGAGGGGGCGCGGGTCGCCGTAGTGGGGCCCGAGGTGGGCGAGATCCACGGAGGCGTAGAGCAAGGCGTCCCCCGCCTCCTCGGCGAGGGTCTCCAGGAACGCCCCGATCAGGGGGTCCTCCGCCGGACTCTCCCGCGACTCCAGGAAACCGTGGAAGGAGCCGCAGAGGACGGGCAGGATGCGGAACGAGCGGCCCTCCAGGGCATGGGCCAGGAGCAGGGCGGCGAACTCCACGGAGTGCTCGGCCCGGTGGGCGAGCTCCTCCTCGAGCACCCAGCTCCCCGCCTTGTCCACCACGCGATCGAGCAGGTCCCGGTCGGCGCGCACCGTGCCCAGGGGCGTCTCGAAGTCCTTCCCCGTGAGGGCGTAGGGAAGCCGTCCGAGCTGGTGGCCCACTCCCAGGACGACCACCGTCTCCCCCGGGAGGCGATCCGCCAGGCCCCCGAGCGCCCGCGCGGCCACGGGCCCGCCGAAGGAGAGATCCAGGTGCGGTACCGCCAGGGCCCGCAGGGTCCCCTCCTCCCGCGGTCCCTCCCCGCCCGCGTAGAAGCCGTCGAGGAAGGATCGGGCCTCCGCGGGATCGGCGGGGTAGGCGCTCCCCGCCAGGGCCGGGCGCCGGACGGGCGCGGCCCGGTACTCGGCCAGGAGCTCCGCCACCCGCGCGGAGAACCGGGGGCTGTCGAGGAAGAGGGCCTCGTCGAGCTGCCCCACCAGGTGCTCGATGTCGTCCAGGGGGATGAGCCGCCCCCCGCTTCTCCGCACGAGCTCCGCCTGGATGTCGCGCAGGGTGTGGTTCCCGTCGAGCATCTCCAGGAGGAAAGGCCCCAGGTCCAGGGGGATCGTGGCCACCTGATCGGTGATGCCCTCGGGGTCCTTCAGGCAGAGCACGGGCCGCCCCTCCACCCGGTAGGGGAAGACGGAGAGCGCCCGCAGCTTCGGCTTCTCCGGAATCACTCCCGCACTCTATCAGATGAAGCCCGCCCCACCCTCAACGCAGGCGAAAGCTCGAGAGCACGGCGGCGCGGATCCTCCTCCGGACCGTCTCGTCGCCGGCGGGGAGGTCGAAGCGGAGCACGGCGGCGCGCGCGGAGTCCGGAGCGGTGGCGAGATAGAGGTCGATGCGGCGGCCGGTCCCCCGGGCGCTCGCCCGGACGGTGCCGATGCGGTGGACGCCGGGTCCGGAGGGAAGCTCCGGTCCGGACGCCGTCACCTCCAGATCGGGGTCCTGGCGCCGCTCCCGCTCGAACTCGGCCTTCGCCTGCTCCAGACGGAGCAGGGCGATCAGGACGGCTTCCGATCTCCCGGGCGCCACCTCGATCCGGATCTCGCCCAGGGGGGGACGGCGGAGGACCCAGGCCTCGGCCTCCCGGTGCGTCTCGAACCGACCGGGCACGGAGAGGGTGAAGGCCTCCGTCTCGACCCGGGCCGCTTTCCGCCAGCCCGGGAGCCCTCCCAGGGCCAGCGCCCCGGAGGCCGCCGCCGCCGCGAGCAGGAGCCCCGCGGAGACCGCCGCCGCCCGGTCGGACCGGGGCCCGGACCGGAGGGAGAGGATCCCCATCACGAAGCCCGCGGCGAGCCCTCCGAGGTGCGCCCCGTTGTCGATCCCCTCCTCCACGAGGCCGAGGAACACGGTGGCCCCGATGACGAGAAGCAGCGCGGAGAGCTGCCGGGCGGCCGTGCGATCGCGGCGCCGGGGGAGGCGCAGCGCGGCCGCGCACCCCGCGAGCCCCATGGCCCCCCCGGAGGCCCCCGCGGAGATCAGCTCCGGGCCCCCGAGGAAGACGAGGGAGACGACGTTGCCGAGGATGCCGGAGAGGAGGAAGACCGAGAGGGTGCGGGCCGCCCCGATCTCGGGTTCCACCCAGCGGCCGATCACGAGCACGGCGAGCACGTTGAAGACGAGGTGGAGGAGCCCGATGTGCAGGAAGACGGCGGTGAGGAGGCGCCAGGCCTCGCCGGCCCGCACCAGGGGCCCGTAGTCCGCGCCCGCCTCGAGGAGGGTGAGGACGCTGCGGGTGGAGCCGCCCAGGGAGACGAGGAGGTGGACGAGGACGAGGGTCCCCGCGAGGCAGAGCGTGACCCGGGCGGGGCGGCGGTCCGCCCCGCTCCCCCCGTGTCGGGCGAGGCGCGCCCGGACCTCCGCGGCGAGGAGGTCCGCACCCGGCCCCGCCTCCGCCACCGCCCGGTAGACGTCCCGCTCCGCCCGGAGCCCCGGCGACCCGAACAGCAGGCAGGCCGGGCGGAAGAGCCGGAACGCCCGGTCGAACCTCCCCCGGAGGGCCTGGCGCCGGGCCAGGCGCACCAGGAGGCCGGGAACGACGAAGAGGAGGACGAAGCCCGCGCCGCCGGCCCACACCGCCGCGGTCTGGAGGGCGGGGAAGCGGAGCCCCGCGGCGGCCGCCGCCGTGAAGAGGACGAGGAAGGCGGCGGGAAGCCGGTCCACCTTCCGCCGCCGGCGGAGCAGCGTCACGAGGGAGACGCCCCCCGAGAGCAGGTAGACCCAGAGGAGCAGCCGGCCTTCCATCATCGCCTCCCGGGTCGGAGTCCGCGCGCTTCCGCCTCAAGGCCTCGCCCGCTCCCTTCCGAAGGGAGATGCGGGAGGTGGCCTTGACCGGAAGAGGCAGAGGACAGATCAGCCCGCTCTTCGGGCGGATCGCCGTGAAGCTCGGGCTCTCCACGCCGGAGGCGGTGGCGGAGGCGCTGCGCACCCAGGAGGAGATCCGGAGCGTCGGCGGGACTCCCCCCCTTCTCGGGCGGATCCTCGTGGAGAGCGGAGCCCTGAACCCGGAGGGCGTGCGGCGGATCCTCGAGGAGGTGGAGAAGCGGTCCCTGGTGCCGGAGATCCCCGGCGTGGTCGATCTCTCGCCCGCGTTGCAGGGCGACCGCGTCCTCGTGTACCGGGGCCGGCTCCGGGAGGACGGCCGCACGGTCTCGATCCGGGTGCTGCGGTTCGGCCTGGCGGACTCCGAGGAGGAGGTGGACCGTTTCCTCGACGAGATCCGGACCCTCTCCCGTCTCCACCATCCGAACGTGGTCCGGGTGCTGGGAGCGGGCGACATCGAGGGAATCCCCTACGTCATCGAGGAGCATGTGCTGGGGCCGACTCTGAAGCTCCTGCTCGAGGAGCACGGCGCCCTCCCGGAGGAGCGGTCGCTCCGCATCGCCCGCGAGATCACGGCGGGTCTCGAGCACGCCCACTCCCTGGACATCGTTCACGGCGCTCTCCGTCCCGAGTCCATCCTGGTCCCCCGGCTCTCGGGCGCCCGGGTGACCGACTTCTGCCTCCTGGGATGCGACGCGGCCGGCTTCGATCCCGGCCATCCCGGCTTCGACGCGCTTCTCTACCTCGCCCCCGAGCAGTTCCAGCGCCACGGCCACCCCTCCGTCCGGAGCGACATCTACGCCGTGGGGGCCGTGCTCTTCCACATGCTTACAGGTCGGCCGCCCTTCCGGGGCGGCTACCGCGAGGTGCTCCGGCAGCTCCTCCGCCGGCCGGCACCGGACCCCAAGGTCCTGGCGCCGTCGATCAGCGAGGCCTCCGCCCTCCTCGTCCGGCGCCTCCTCGCGAAGGACCCGGGCGCGAGACCGGAGAGCATGGGGGCGCTCGCCGGGGAGCTGGCGGCGGTGGAGAACGACCGCGCCCGGGAAGCCCCGCTCCGCCCCGAGGGCTCGTCCCTGCCGGATCGGCTGCGGCCCCGCCGCCGGGCGTCCCGGCTGCGGGACTAGATCGCCCTCTCGGGGGGACGCGCGGTCCTCGGCGAATCCCGTCGCCCATGGCGGTGTCGCTCCTCGCCATCGACCCGCGGGGGGTCGACTCCTCGTCGCGTCCGGCCCCCTCCGGCGATCCCCCCCCGCGGGCATCCCGGGCCCCGCGCTCCGCGGGAAACCCGTTTCCCGCGAGTGCTCGGCGCCGTCGCCCCCAGGCCGGATGGGGGATCGCGGCCGGGACGCAGCCTTCCCGGAAGACAGGTTTCCGCCGGGACCTTCCCGTCCCCGCCGGGTCGCTCCTCTCCGCGCCCGCCCCGACCACGGGGGATCGGCGTCTTCGTCCGCGCACGGGGCGGGAAGGCGGGGCTCAGTGTACGATGAGCGGCTTGCACTCCTTCGAGGGCCAGCCGCCGCGATCAAGCAGGTCCTCGATGTGGCGGGACTCCAGGCGGAACTCCTTCGGGATGTCCTTCACACGGGGAGAGGTGCCCGGGTGGATCTCCTTGGTGCGCAGGTCCATGACGAAGATGTCCTCTCCCGGGGCGGGGGCGGAGAGGATCTTCTCGGCCGGAACGAGATCGAAGATGGTGTTCCGGAGCTCGGAGAGCTCCTTCTTCGTGGTCCCCGCCAGCACCACCTCCTTCACCCGGTTGTGCCCCACCACCGTGTAGGTCTCCGTGCCGAGCCAGGGCTCTTTCCCCTCGTAGCGATCCTCGAGATCGTAGAGGTCCGCCTCGCGGATCGCCCGGTACGCCCGCTGGAGTTCCTCCGGCTTCAGGGTGAGCTCGCCGGAGCGCTCCCCCGAGTAGGGTTTCTTGTACCGCACCGTGTACCGGACGAGTCCCCCCACCTCGATCTCGATGTGCACGAAGCCGAGCCGGGGGCCCGCCGGCTTCGTCGGGGCCGGACCGGGCTTCCCGGGGGGAGTCCCGGGCTTCGCCGCCGCCGGACCGGGCTTCCCGGCGGGGGTCCCCGGCTTCACTCCCGCGGGCTCGGGCTTCTCGGCGCCCTTCGCGGGCGGCTTCTCCACGACCGCCTTCGGCGGAGGAGGAGGCTCGGGGGCGTTCTCCCGGTCCATCTCGTACGTGAAGAGGAAGTCGATGGGGACCTCGTCCTCGGGCAGAGGCTGGTTGCTCGCGCACGACGCGAGCAGGACACCCGCGATCAGGAAGCACACCCTTCGGATGGTCAGCATGGGAGCATCTCCTCCTCCACACCGGAGGCGGGATCATACGCCAGGTTGTCGGCGATACCAGACAATTCGTAACCCCCGGCACCCCCCGGGGCAAGGCAAAGGCGGCTGCGGGACGGCCGGATCGCCTCAGCGGCGGCGGCGGCGGAGACGTCCGGGACGCCGGCCGCGGGGGCTGAAGGCGGGGGGGGCGGGCTCCTCGATCTTCCGCAGGGCGATCTCCAGGACTTCCACCAGCTTCCCGGGCGGAGCCGGCCGATCGTCCGGCCGGAGGGCGGTCATCCGTTCGATGACCTCCCGGGTGGAGGGGCGCCACCGCGCCCGCTCCTCCCGGAGCGGCCGGAGGAGGGGATCCTCGTCCCGGGGCGGGGTCTCCTCCCCGGGGGATCGTCCGGTGAGCATGAAGCGGAGCACTCGTCCGAGCGAGTAGATGTCCGCGCGCGCGTCGGGACGGCTCCCGGCCAGGACCTCGGGGGCCCGGTAGTCCTCCGCGCCCGTCATCTCGTTGCGGTCCCAGGCGAACCCCCGGAGCTTGGGCGTCCCGCCCCGCGCGATCTGGACGGCCCGCGGGCCGATCGCACCGTGGACGAGCCCCGCCCCCGCGGCGGCGGCCAGCCCCCGGGCGGCTCCCAGGGCGATCTCCAGGGACCGGGGCTCGGGAATGGCCCCGGTCCGGAAGACCACCTCGCCCACGGAAGGGCCCTCGACCCACTCCGTCACGAGGAAGCTCCCCTCGGAGCAGGGACCGAAGTCGATGCCCGAGATGAGGTGGGGATGGGTGAGGGAGGCACAGGTCCGGGCGAGCCGGATCGTCTCCGACTCCTCATCCTGGGGGGGGAGGAGGGTCAGGAGCACGATGCGGTCGAGGCTCACCTGCCGGGCGCGGAAAGCGCGTCCGAAGGCGTTGGGAACGAGCTCTTCCAGAATCTCGTAGCCGGGGATTTCGGTCGTCACGGGGCCATCGTACCCGAAGCCGGGAGAGAAGTAAGGGCCAGGGAGCTGAAAGGGAAAGTGTGTTGGAAAGAGGGGATAAGCGTGCCTGGCCCTTAGAGTTTCGGTCGTCTCTGGAAAGAGCGGTCTCCTGCGTCCCGCAGGCCTGCAACCCCGGTGCCGATGGGATCCCCCCCCGGCCCCCCCTTTTCCGCCGAAACGGGGCGGAAGGGACTGCCGGACCGGGCGCCGATGCGTTTACATTGTCAATCGCGCTTTACGGCGCCGGGGAGAGAACGCGCATGATCACGAGACGGATCCTCGAGGAGAGGGAGGAGCGGGACCTGCTCCCCTCCGCCATGAAGAGCCGCCTGTCCCGGGGGCGGCGCCATCCCGAGGCGGAGCACCCGTACCGGACGGCCTTCCAGCGGGACCGCGATCGCCTGATCCACTGCTCCGCGTTCCGGCGCCTGGAGTACAAGACCCAGGTCTTCGTGAACCACGAGGGGGATTACTACCGCACCCGCCTGACCCACACCATGGAGGTGGTGCAGATCGCCCGCTCCATCTCCCGGGCCCTGGGGCTGAACGAGGACCTCACGGAGTGCCTGGCTCTCTGCCACGACCTCGGTCACGGTCCCTTCGGCCACTCCGGGGAGAGCGCCCTGAACGAGCTCATGGCCGGGCACGGCGGCTTCGAGCACAACACCCACGGCCACCGCATCGTGGAGCACCTGGAGAAGCGCTATCCCGCGTTCCCGGGCCTGAACCTCACCTACGAGGTCCGGGAGTCCATGCTGAAGCACGGCGCCCGGCCCGTGCCCGACGAGTTCCACCCCGAGGAGGCGCCGCTCCTCGAGGCCCGCGTGGCGGACCTCGCGGACCGCATCGCCTACAACAACCACGACCTGGACGACGGCCTCACCTCGGGGATCCTCACCGAGGACGCCATGCGGGGGATCACCATCGTGGACCGGGCGTTCCGGGCGGTGGAGGAGCGGTACCCCGGGCTCTCCGGGCCCGTACGGAACCACAGCGCCATCGTGTGGCTCATCAACTGGGCGGTGACGGATCTCATCGATCACACGGCGCGGGAGCTCGACCGGAGGGGACTCGCTTCCGTGGAGGAGGTCCGGGCCTGCCCGGACCCCGTGGTGGGCTTCTCTCCGGAGGTGGACGAACTCCAGGAGGAGCTCCACCAGGGGCTCTTCGAGCTCTTCTACAACCACTACCGGGTGGCGCGGATGCAGGAGAAGGCGAAGCGCTTCCTGCAGGAGCTCTTCCACGAGTTCCTCGCGAACCCGCGCATCCTTCCTCCCCGGGTCCAGCGCGCCGCGCGGGAGGCGGGGCTCCACCAGGCGGTCTGCGACTACGTGGCGGCCATGACGGACCGCGAGGCCCAGGGAGAGTACATCCGCATCTTCCACCCCTTCGAGCGCGTCTGAGAGGGAGACGATGGGGCCCCGGTCCTCACCCCTGCGCGGGGTGCACCTCGAAGGGGATCCGCCCGGCCAGGGTGATCCCGCTCCGCCCCACCTTCGCCCGGTAGGCGAGGGCGGTGACTCCGGCCTCGAGGGCCCGTTCCAGGGCCTCGGCGTAGGCGGGGTCGATGCGGCGGGCGGGCCCCGCCCGATGGCAGTCCCCCCGGTTCACGAGGTAGAGCATGACCGCCCGGTGGCCCTCCCGGACCCGCTCGGCGAGCTCCCGGAGATGCGCCCGGCCCCGGGCCGTCACCGCGTCCGGGAACAGGGCCGTGCCCCCCTCGGCGAGCGTCACGTTCTTCACCTCCACGTAGCAGAGCCGATCGCCGTCCCGGAGCAGGAAGTCCACGCGGCGGCACTCCCCCAGGGGGGCCTCCGGCCGGATCTCCGGCCAGGCGGCGAGCTCGGGGATGCGGCGCCGCCGGAGCGCTTCCTCCACCACCCGGTTCGTCCGCAGGGTGTTCACCCCCACCCAGATCCGTCCCACCCGGGCCAGTTCGAACGTGTAGGCGAGTCTCCGCCGCGGATTGTCGCTCCTCGAGAGCAAGACCCGGCCTCCCGGCCTCAGGATCCCCTGCATTCGGCCGGGGTTGGGGCAGTGAGCGGTCACCTGCGCGCCTCCGGAGAGACGGACGTCGGCGAGGAACCGCTGGTAGCGGCGCACCAGGCGGCCCGGGACGAGAGGCGAGGGGAACTTCACGGTGGGGAAACTCCCGCGGCCCGGAACGCGAGACGGCCCTCACCGCGCACGTGGCGATGAGGGCCGTCCCCGGGATCGGTCTCCTCGGCAGCCGGGCTGCCCGGTCGAGACTCCCGGGCCCCTTGCTTTGCGTCCCCGCCTCGCGGCGGGTTTGCCCTTTTTCCGGTACCTCCCAGACTTGGAGAGAGAACAGGAGAACGCAGAGCGTTCTTCAAGCTTGTACCAACATATTACTGTGTGACCCTAGGTATGTCAACCGGGATTCCGAGAAACCCGATTGACCTCCCATAACTCCCATCTTGCCAAAGAGTTACGAGGAGACTTTTTCTTTCACGGCCGCGATCAGGGCGGGGACGACGTCGAACACGTCGCCCACGATGCCGTAATCCGCCACCTGGAAGATCGGCGCCTCCGGGTCCTTGTTCACGGCCACGATGCACCGGGAGGAGGACATTCCCGCGAGGTGCTGGATTGCCCCCGAGATCCCCAGCGCCACGTAGAGCTTCGGAGAGACGGTCTTCCCGGTCTGGCCCACCTGCTCGGAGTGCGGTCGCCAGCCCGCGTCCACCACCGCCCGGCTCGCCCCCACCACGCCCCCGAGGGCCTCCGCCAGCTCCTCGACGAGATGGAAGTGCTCGGGTCCCTTCATCCCCCGCCCCCCGGACACGATGATGTCCGCCTCCGTGAGGTCCACCTTCCGGACCTCCGGCGCCAGCACGTCCTTCACCACCGTCCGGATCGCTCCATCCCCGAAACCGGGAGCGAGGGCGATCACCTCCGCCTCTCCCTCTCCCTCCGCCGCAGGTTCGAACACGTTCGGCCTGAGGGAAACCACCACCGGGGCCGCCGCCGGGGCCACGGTGATCCGCGTCTTGCCCGCGTAGACGGGCCGGACGGCGACGAGACCGCCGTCCGGCGCCGACACCTCCACGGCGTCGGTGATGATCCCCGCGGAGATCCGCGCCGCGAGGGCGGGGCCCAGGTCCTTGCCCATGGCGGTGGCGGGGAGGAGGATAATCTCCGCCTCCGCCCGCTCCACCGCCGCCGCGAGGGCCGCCGAGTACCCGTCCGACGTGTAGCGGGCCAGGGCGGGATCCTCCACGGTGTAGATCCGCGGGACGCCGCAGCGACCGAGCTCCGCGGCGCGGTCCGTCGTATCCTCCCCCACGATCACCGCGGAGAAGGATGACCCCAGCTCCTCCGCCAGTCGGGCTCCCGCCCCCACCACCTCCCATGCGCTCTTCTTCAATCCGGAGTCCGCCGTCTCCGCGAAAGCCAGCACGCCGTTCGACATGATCGTCACCCCTTAGAGAAGCTTCTGCTCTTCGGACAACGCCTGGATGAGCGCGGGGACCGCCTCCGCGCC
>JAOZQC010000032.1:12680-13630 GCA_029932425.1 Planctomycetota bacterium
ATCACCCCATTTAATAAACTTGGAGGGCCTTCACGCCCACGATCCGGCCCTCCGGCCGCTCGGGAGGCGGGGACATCTTCCGGACGACGATCCGGGGCTCGGCGGCCGCGGCCGACCGCTCCTCGAGCTTCTTCCGCTTGGCCATCATGATGCCCTTCAGGGAAGTGTACCGGGGCTCCACGAGGCCCTTCTGCACGGTGACCACGGCGGGCAGGGGAACCTCCACCACCTCCTCCACGCCTTCCACCTCCCGGTGCACGGTGAGGCTCCCCTCGCCCGGTTCGATCTTCGTGGCGAAGGTGACGCAGGGCACCTCGAGATGTGCCGCCAGGAAGTGGGCCACCGCCCCGTCGTCCGTGTCCACGGCCTTCCAGCCGCAGAGCACGAGATCGAACCCGCCTTCCTTCACCGCCTCCGCGAGGGACTCCGCCGTGCTCGGGGCGTCGCGGGCGGGAGCCTCGTCCACGAGGAGGATCCCGCTGTCCGCACCCATGGCAAGGGCGGTCCGGATCTCCTTGGTTGCCTCCTTCGGCCCCAGGCAGAGGACCTTGACCTCCTCCGCCCGCCCCGCTTCCTTCCACTGGATCGCCTGCTCCACGGCGATCTCGTCGTAGGGGTTCATCACGTACTCCACGCCGGACGGGTCGATGTGCAACCCGTCACCGGCCACACGGATCCGGGCCGCCGTGTCCGGGACCCGTTTCAGAAGAACCAGGATCTTCATCGAGGAACCCTCCAGAAGGACAGGGAAAGAGGAAGCCGATCATGCGGGGCCGG
Source organism: Planctomycetota bacterium (assembly GCA_029932425.1). Lineage (GTDB taxonomy): Bacteria > Planctomycetota > JAJSAM01 > JAJSAM01 > JAJSAM01 > JAOZQC01. The sequence goes on from JAOZQC010000032.1 coordinate 13,458, forward strand.
GGGAGGGCCCTCAAGGAAAAACGGCCACGGCGGAAGACGGGCCGGGACGGACCCGGGTTCGGGGAACGGGGCGGATCCGGCGCGGGGGATCCGGGGGAAGAGAGCCCTTGCGCCGGCTCATCCGCCTCCCGGCGCTACCGGCGTTCCGAGACTTCGCGCGGCTCGCGGATTCG
>JAOZQC010000421.1 GCA_029932425.1 Planctomycetota bacterium
AGGTGGCCGGGCTGGGTGAGCACGAACAGCCGGTTCACCTCCTCCGTCTCCAGGCCGGAGACCAGGCCCACGTTGATCCCCAGGCGAAGCGCGGAGAGGAGGTTCATCGTTTCCTCGGTGTCGATGATCCGGGCATTGCGAAGGATGCCCCAGGCCCGGAGAACCTTGTCCTCGAGCGAGACCCGGCTCTCCGAGAGCAGGTGCTCGCGCACGTTGCGCTCGTACTGGATGATCCGAGGCACCACCCGCTTGATGTTGTCGAGGATGCTGGCCTCGGAGACGCCGAGGGTGACCTGGTTGCTGATCTGGTAGAAGTCGCCGGAAGCCTGGGTGCCCTCCCCGTAGAGCCCGCGCACCGCGAGGTTGATCTTGGTGACCGCCTGGAAGACCTTTTCGATCTGCTTCGTCATCACCAGAGCGGGCAGGTGCACCATCACCGAGGCCCGCATCCCCGTCCCCACGTTCGTGGGGCAGGCGGTGAGGTAGCCGTACTGGGAGGAGAAGGCGAAGTCCAGCTCCTGCTCGAGCTGCCCGTCGACCTCCTCCATGACCGCCCAGGCCCCGTCGAGATCGAAGCCGGCGTGGATCACCTGGCACCGGAGATGGTCCTCCTCGTTCACCATCACCGCGCGTTGCTCCCCCACGTCGAACGCCACGCCGCGGCGGCCGTCCCCGTGCACCAGCTCCTTCGAGACGAGGTGCCTCTCGATCAGGTACTGGTGGTCGATGGAGGTCAGCCCGTCCATCTCCAGGAAGCTCGCCTTCTCGCCGAGCACGCCCGGAACGAGCTTGCCCACCACCAGGTCCGCCACCGCCTGCTTGTGATCCGGTCCCGCGCGGGGAATGAACGGAAACCCCATGAGGTTGCGGGCGAGCCGGACGCGCGAGGACATCACGATGTCCGCGTCCGGACCGCCCCCCCGGAGCCAGTGCCCTCCGGTCTCCTTCTTCTTCTCTCCCACGGCGCTCAGTCCTCTCCCGATCCCGCCTCGAGCTCGCGCAGCCGGTCGCGGATCTCCGCCGCCCGCTCGTACTCCTCGCGCTGGATCACCCGGGACAGCTCCCGCTTCAGGTCGATGATCTCCCGCTCCCGGGCGAGGGAGCTCCCGGCCCGCTTGGGCACGCGCCCGATGTGCTGCGTGCCGCCGTGGATCCGCTCGAGGAGCTGGCCCAGCCCCTCCTCGAAGACCTTGTAGCACTCGCTGCAGCCGAGACGCCCGCCCTGCCGGAACCCGGAGTAGGTGAGGCCGCAACCCGGGCAGGTGACGTCCGCCGCCTCCCCTTCCTTCGACGGCTTCGGTTCCACGAGCTGGGAGAGGAAGCTCGACGGGGTGAACGGGCTCATCCCCTGCTTGTGGGCGCACACCTCGCAGAGATGGATCTCGCGCTTCTCCCCCTCGATGATCTCCGTGAGATGGACGGTGGCCGGGTGCTTCTTGCAGACCTGGCAGAGCATGGCGAAGCCGATGATACCCCCGGGTCCGGTGCCGGGTCAGGATTCTCGCTTCCCCCGCGCTCTTGCCCGGAAGGCCTCCCGGAAGCGGTCTCCCCGTTCCTCGTAGCTCCGGAACATGTCCCAGGAGGCATGCCCCGGGCTGAGCAGCAGGGTGTCCCCGGGCCGGGCGGCGGCGAGGCCGCGGTCCACCGCCTCCTCGATCGTGGGGGCGCGGACCCGGGGCGGTCCCCCCTCCCCGAGGGCGGCCTCGAGCCGGGGGGCGGACTCTCCGAGCAGCACCACGGCCCGGGTCCTCTCGCGGATCGTCCGGGCGAGTTCCCGGAGATCCGCCCCCCGCTCGAACCCCCCGGCCACGAGGACGAGAGGGCCCGGAAGGGCCTCCATCGCCCGGATCGCGGCCTCCGGGGTGGTGGCCTTCGAGTCGTTGATGCCCCGCACGCCCCCCGCCGACCCGAGGTCCTCCAGCCGATGAGGCAGGCCCTCGAATCCCCGGAGCGCCTTCCGGATGCTCCCGGGCCGGGCGCCGAGCAGCCGGGCCGCGGCCGCGGCCTGGAGGGCGTTCATGCGGTTGAACGCGCCGGGCAGCCGGAGGTCCTCGACCCGGAACAGCTCCTCGCCGTCGAGAAGGGCCCGGTCCCCCTCGAGGCGGGCCGCGGCCCCGGGCGCCCCCGAGAGGGTGGCGCTCACCGCCCGGCCCCGGACCGCCGGGAGCAGGCGCTCCCGGCTGGCGGGATCGTCCCGGTTGAGAACGGCGGGGCCGCGCGCCGGCAGGGCGGCGGCCTTGGCCGCGAGGTAGCGCTCGAAGGTCCGGTGCCGGTCCAGGTGATTGGGCGTCACGTTGGTCACCACCGCCAGGGCGGGCCGGATGCCGTCCCGCGCCGTCCACTCGAGCTGGAAGGAGGAGACCTCCAGCACCGCGAGGTCGTCCGGAGCGAAGTCCTCGGCCCGGGCGATGAGCGCCCGGCCGATGTTTCCTCCCACGTGCACCCCCCCCCTCGCGCGGGAGAGGATCTCCCCGAGGAGGGCGGTGACGGTGGACTTCCCGCATGTGCCCGTGATCCACACCGCGGGGCAGGCGAGCAGCCCCATGGTGAGGGAGAGCTCCGTCATGAGGGGGATCCCGGCCCGGGCGGCGAGAAGGAGGAAGGGGTTCTCCGGTTCCACGGCGGGACTCGCCACCACGAGGTCGGCCCGCGTGAAGTCCTCCTCCCGGTGGCCTCCCAGGTGGATCTCGGCGGCCAGGCCCTCGATCTCCGCCAGGGACCCCGCGAGAGCCGCCTCGTCCCTCAGGTCGGTGACGGTGACCCGGGCGCCGCGCCCCGCGAGCCAGCGCACCGTCTCCACGCCCCCCGAGAAGCCACCGAGCCCCATGACCACGGCCCTGAGTCCCCGCAGGTCCTGGCCGGGGCGCACGGGAAACGGCGACCCGGGCGCCGGACAGGGAGGAGGGACGCCGCCCGGCGCATCGCCCCTCACCGCTCCTCCGCGGGAACGCTCTCCTTGACCTCCCGGCGGAACTCCTCGGCCCGCTTGAGGATCTCCTCGTGCCCGCGGGCGGCCTCCTCGAGAGAAGTCGCCTCCCACCGGGGCTCCAGGACGTAGCGGAACTCGTGGTGATCCCGGATCGTCCACGGGAGGAGAAGCTCCGCCACGAAGTCGAAGGGCGGGATCCCGTACCACGGGGTGGGAACGGGCGCCCTGGTGTCCAGGCTCCGGTAGCCCTCCTTCTCGAGGTGGACGGCAAAGGTCCCGTGGTGGTCGAAGGGAACCTCCAGCGGGGTGACGCCGGGAGGAAACTCCCCCCGGTTCAGGACGACCACGGCCCCGGGGGGATCGGAGCGGATGAGCATCTTCCGCTCCACGCACGCGGGAAGGAACGGGAGGACCGCGGCGAGGAGGACGAGGGCGGACCGGATGCGCATGGAGGGAGGATAGCGCGGGCCGCCTCCCGGTGCACGGTTATGATGGCGAACCGGCAAGGAGGCACGACATGGCGGCACTCTTTCGTTACATGTGCGAGTCGATGAAGCGCCACCCGGACGAGGAGTCCGAGGAGCGCCTGCGGGAGCTGGGGATCGACGGCTGGGAGCTGGTGACCGTCCTCCCCGGAAGCGTCACCGACCCCGACGATCCCACCCGCGTCACCTACTACTTCAAGCGGGACGCCAGC
>JAOZQC010000422.1 GCA_029932425.1 Planctomycetota bacterium
CGACGGCGAGCAGGGTGATCACCGCCTCGTGGATCTCCGTGCCGTCGTAGACGCCGCATCCCGACAGGATCACACCGATCTTCTTCATCTTCACCTCCCTGGAGTCCCGAACCCCCCGCCAGTTTCCCAGAATCCGGGCGGGAGGGGGATCTCTTCCCGGGAGGCGGGGGCCGCGGCCTTGCCGAAAAGCCTGAGGACGGGGCTGGGACCTGGGTTACAGTCCGGGCGGGTAGGCAGAAGGAGCAACCAGAGATGAAGACCCTCCTCGGTCTGACGGCCCTCGGGCTGCTCGCGGCGTGCGCGGGCACCCCCCCCTCGACCACTCCGGTGCGTGACCTCGAGGTCCGCGGCCAGAGCACGGGATCCTGGTCGGACGGCACGCCGGGCGGCCCGCCCAACTTCACCATGATCTACGAGACCAAGGCCTGGCGGAACGGGGAGACGGCCCCCTTCCACCGGATGAGGACCCTGATCCAGGTCCGCTACGATCCGGAAGCGGAGCTGATCCGGGCGGCGCGGGTGGAGTCGTCGGAGTCCGGACACGCCTTCCGGCACGTGTGCATGACCCCGGCCGGGCCCCTGCTCCGGCTCCGGATCGCCACCCTCCTGGACGGCCGGCCGGAGGACCTGACGGTGGTGAACGTCCACTCCGAGAACCTCTCCGTCCGCGAGTGCGCGGACATCGGCGTGGGGCCCCAGGACGGTCTCGTGGAGGGGCTGGACGTGGTGTTCCGCGGGGACGGCTCGTTCCGGGTGGTGCCGGGCTCGGGGGCCCACCTGGCGGGGGCGGGCATCCGGGTGGAGCGGACGCTCACCCGGGGACCCGGCAACACCGACCCGGTGACCGAGAAGCTGCCGTAGGCGCGGGGGGGGGCGTTCCGCCGGGAGGATCGGGGGGTTGGGTGTTGTGGCGGCGCCCGGCCCCGCCTTCGGTTTCGCATTTCCGACCGCGGCCACTCCGACAGCAACCAGGAACACGAGCCCGTGGGAGAGTTCGCGCCGTCTCCTCACGAACGTTCATCCCCCTCTCCGGGTCATTCCCCGATGCGACGCAGCGCCCTCTGCGCTGCGGCACGGATGCTGCTGTTCTCACTCTTCGCCAAGACTCTGATCTCGTCGCGCAATAGGCGATGGAAGCGGACGAAGCGGCTCGAACACGCTTGGACGATCAACGGCATGTGGAACGAATCGGCCGGTAGACTCAGCACCTTGCGAACAACCTCGGTCCCCGGAGCAACGAACTCGCTCCGGTGCGCCGCCAGGTTCCCCAGCGCCCCCAGGGCGCTCGACGCATCGAGGATGTCGTCAAGAGTCCTGAGGGGTCGCTCCACCCCTTCCTTGCATAGAGGCACGACGTCTTCGGGTTCGGCGATCGTTCCGAAGTTCACGAGGGCCGTCCGGCGGTTGTCCCGATCCCCGTCCAGCGCCGAGGCTTCCTTCAGAGCGATCCGCGCCATCGGGTTCGTGCTCCCGGAGACTCCGAGGGCGACGATCATCATCCGACGGGCCGGCACCGAGTCGCTTCGCCGCAGCCGGTAGGCCAGGAATTCGGTGGTCGTCTCGTTCGGGTGCCGTCGGAGCACCAGCCCGATTTCGGTTCCCGCCGTCTGCCCGAACAAGGTGTCCCCCGAGCTGCGCGGGGCCCCCATCTTGGCGTCGAACACGCGCGCCATCGCGTCGATCACGTCTTCGAGCGTCTCCTGCTCGAGCAGCTTCGCCAGGGTGGACCGGAACTCACCAATCCGCGTGACGTCCCCCGCGGAACGCAGCAGAACCTGGATCGCGATTCTCCGGGCTTCCGGGTCACTCAGATCCGGCTCGGCCGGCTTCTTCGCCGGATGCTCATCGGAGGAACGATCCCCGCCGGCGAGCAACTTCTCGAACCGACCAACCTGGGCGTCGGCGATCGGAGCCGGCCAGCTACCCAACGATTCGATCAGGGCCCGGTGCACGGAGGACACCGCTTCCTTCACGTAATCCTCCGCCGCCGCAATCGCCCCGGGAGTGAGATCCGTAGAAACGAAGAGTACGTGTCGCACCGAAGGGGCCGACCGCTCGGTCAAACGCGGGCGGGACCTGCGGTCGTCCTCGGCCAGGGCTTGGATCAAGACCTCCAAGCAGTCTCGTCCACGGTCCGCGGACGCGACACATCGCAAGAACGCGGCGGCGGCCTCCGCCGACTTCTCCGGATCCCCGATGAGGATCCGGCAGACTTCGTCCAAGTGGGCCGACGGTTCGAGACGCCACTCTTCGAGGGCCGCGCCCGGATCCGGACTCCTCTCTTGGGGTAGGCCGGGACGAAACAGCACCAGGGCACCGGCGATCAGCACCCCCGGCAGCAATACCATTCCGAGCAGGATCTTCCGCCTCGCAACAGCCTTGGGCTTCCTCCCGGATGTCGGCACCATCTCCCGCCGGACCGGTGAGAGTTCCTCGGGGGAGGACTTCGCCTCCCCCGTCAGGGTTACTGCTGCCCGCCTGGGGGCGGATTGCCGACGGGCTCGAACGCGGGCACCGCCTCGCGGACCGACTCGCCGTCCACCGTCTTGCAGCCGACCGTGATGTTCACGCCCACCGATCCGCTCGTCCGGGTCCACGTTCCGGGGACGCAGATCGTCTCCTGGGGATTGTACGGATCCGGCCGGCAGGAGTAGGGGACTGTGTGGGAGAACCGGAGCTGTGGCAGGCAACACTTGTTCGGCATCGGGTCGCAGACCGTCACAGCGCGGGCATGCCCGCAGCCGAACTGCGACGGGCACGCCTGCGCTGTGCAGAGGGCTTCCTCCCGAATTCCGCCGCGATAGGGGATTCGCCGGCCCCGGGGAGCCGCTTCTACCCCAGCTCGAGCTGGCGACGGGCGTCCACCTCGTCCCGGTTCAGCATCTCCAGGGCGGTGGTGAACTTGTCCGCGAGCTCGAAATCGTCCCGGACCTGGGACCGGATCTGGCGGATGAGCTGGATGGCCATGCGGAGGTAGCGGACCAGGTCCCCGTCGGAGATGCTCGTCACCTTCCGCATCTCGTCCAGGGTGCCGCCCAGGGCCCAGACCCGGGTGGGGGCCGCCATCCGGAAGTCCGGTTCCTTGGTGAGCTCGATCAGGCCCTCCTCGTGCTCGATCCTCCGGAACTCCCGGATGCGGCGTTCGGAGAGGGGCTTGATCTCGGCGAGGATCTCCGGCTCGAGGTGGGCGGAGGCGTCGCCCTTGCGCTCCTCGAAGACCACGGCCACCAGGAGGATCGCGAGCTGGACGGGGTCCGCGAGATGGAAGAGCCCGTAGGAGCGGAGCTCGGCGGCCTGGACCTCGTAGCCGTTCAGGAACGCGGCGAAGCGGCCCTTCTCGGTGAGCCCCTTCTCCCCGATGTAGCCCGTGCGCTTGAGGACCGCCAGCCGCCGGCGGATCGCCAGCTCCTCCCGGGAGATCCGATCCCGCCGCCGGCCGCCCCCCTTCGAGCGCCGCCGCTCCCGCTGGAAGCGCGCGAAGGACTTCTGGTAGGCGACGAGGATCTGGTCCTCCCCCAGGCGGTCGTAGAGGGAGAGGATGCCGGAGTAGGAGAGGTTGAACCGGGAGCGCACCGGCTCCACCTTGCCGAGAATGAGGCGCTCCGCGTCCGCGGGCTCGTCCT
>JAOZQC010000033.1:0-4990 GCA_029932425.1 Planctomycetota bacterium
AGTGTGGAGCTCCGTGCCCGAACCCTCGCCGTTCGCGCTGACGGGGGGCGGCCTGCTGCTCCTCCTCTGGTTCTCCCGGCGAAGGGCGCGGCGGGAACCGCGCGGGGGGCGTGGCGGGGAGCGGCCTCGGGCGGGCGGATTCCCTTCCCTCCCGGTCAGTCGAGGAAGCAGATCAACCGGCCGCCGTCCGTGACCACGAAGAGGCGTCCGTCCCGGTAGACGGGCGCCGCGGTGGTGTCGGCCCCGAGCTGGAAGGTCCAGGCCAGGCCGTGCTCCCGGTCGAACGCGTACAGGAGATGGTCGGAGCCCACGGCGTAGAAGCGCCGATCCCCCGCCACCACGCCGGATTCCAGCCGCGTGCCCGTGGGGAGGGGCAGCTTCCCCCTGCGGATCCCGTCCTCCAGGCCCAGCCGGTAGAGGTTCCCGCCCAGGGTCCCGATGAGCACCTCGTCCTCGAGGAGGGCGGGGCGGCCGCGCACCGCGTTCCCGGCGGAGAACCGCCACCGGACGGCCCCGCTTTCCACGTCGAGGGCGACGAGCTCCGAGGACTCCGTGCCCACGAGCACGCGGTTCCCCGCCCGGAGGAGCGAGGCGTAGACGGGTCCCCCCACCGCTCTCTCCCACACGGGGCGGCCGTCGGCGGCCGCCAGGCGGACCACCCGGCCTTCCGTGGTGGCGAGGATCACCCCGTCCTGGAGGGCCACCCCGTCGCCCTGGACACGCCCCGCGAGCGAGCGCCGCCACACCTCCTTCGCGCCCTTGAGCCCGTACACCGTGCCCTGGTCGTCCGAGACCACCGTGAGGTCTCCCACGAGGAGGGGAGCGGATCGAAGGGGGGCGCCGGTGGTGAAGGTGGAGAGGGGATGCATGGTGGAGAGGTCGAGGGCGAGCACGCGGCCGTCGAGGGCGCAGAGGGTGGCGACGCCGTCCCGGATCTCGGGGGACGCCGCGAAACCGGAGATGAGCCCGGAGTCGTACTGGGCGTCGAGCTTTCCGTCGGAAACCCGATGGACGAGGACCCGGCCGTCGCGGGAGGCGACCACGAGGTGATCCTCCGTGGGGACGGGGGAGGTCTGGACGGGGCCACCCTCCCGGACGGTCCAACAGGGCTCCTTCTCCAGGGAGACGAGCATCCGCGCGGCGTGGGCGTCCTCGTATCCGTTGATGCGGAAACGGTGGGGCGTGAAGGTCTCCTTCTCGATCTCGACGGTGGTGACGCCGTAGGGAGGATACCGGAGGAGGAGGCCCGCAGGGGGAGTGCGGCCCAGGTCCCGGGCGGGGGTGGAGCCCGTGCGGATGGTCACCCTCGCGCCCTCGGGGCGGGTCTTCAGGAGCAGGCAGAGCCTCACGAGGTTCCGGAAGTCGATCCGGTAGTGTTCGGCGATCAGGCTGCGGAACACCTCGTTGGCCTGCTCGTAGCGCTCGCGCCGGACGAGATCCTCCCCGCGCTCCAGCCCTCCCATGACCTCGCGGATGCCCGCGAGCAGGGCTTCCATCTTGGCGTCGAGGTCGAGGCCCTCCTCGCCCAGCACCTCCTCGGCGACGGGCTGGTAGTAGGATCGCGGCTCCTCGCGCGTGAGCTCCCGGCAGCGGGCCAGGAACTCGCGGCAGGCGTCCCGGGCCTTCACCAGCTCCCCGCGGTTCAGGAGGTCCGAGATCCGCTGGCGGCTCTCCAGGAACGAGCTCTGCAGCCGGGCCTTGAGGAGCAGGGCCCGGGCGGAGTGATAGTAGGCGTCCGCCTTCTCGTAGATGTGATCGAGGGACGAGGAGAGGGAGTAGAGACGCTCGCAGACCTTCTTCTTGCCGCCCGCGAGGGAGAGCTCGATCGCTTCCGCCGCGGCCACCACCTTGCGGCGCCCCTCGGCGCCGGCGAGGCGGCGGACCTCTCCCGCGGTCTTCACGGCCGCCTCCAGCGCGGGGCGGTCGAGGCGATGGAGCTTCTCGATCCTCAGGTCCTCCAGGCGGCCCTGGGCGTCCGCGTTCACCTTCTCCAGCCACTCCCCGTAGTTCCGCAAGAGCCCGAGCACCCCCTTGCGGTAGTCGGTCCGCATGCGGGTCCAGGCGGCCTTTCCGATGCGGGAGGCCAGGCTCTCGCACTCGGGGCTCTTCAGGTAGTCCACGAGCTCCAGGAGCCTCTCCGTCCCCTTCCCGAAGCGTTCGGCGGCGAAATCGTTGGCGGCGGGGGAGAGGAAGCCCTCGATGGCGTCCTCGAGCTTCGCCGTGGCCTGGCGGACCTTCGTGTCCCCCCCCGAGCGCTTCCGCTGGATCTCGAAGAGGATGTTCCGGGCCTGGATGGCCAGGTCCGAGTCCGGATCCTCTCCCGCCACCTCGCGGGCCAGGGCCTGGGCCTCGGCATACCTCCCGCCTCCGAGCAGCTCCCGGGCCCGGGCGAGCTTCTCCTCCGCTCCGGTGCCCGAGGAGAACACGAGCAGGACGAGGACGAGGAGGGCCAGGCCGGCGCCGCCGAGGGCTCCCGCGCGGACGAGTCTCCTCCTCCTCCGGGCCTCCCCCTGCTTCAGCTCCTGGAGGCGGCGCAGGTACTCGCTCCGGGAGGCGTCCAGGCGGAGGATCTGGCGGTAGATCTCCGGCAGCCTCCGGTAGTCCCTCTGCTCCTCGCAGGCCGCGGCCACCTCCTCGAGCTCCTGGATGGCGAGGTCCCGATCGCCGAGAGCCAGGTAGGCGTTGGCGATCTCGATCCGGAGCCCCACGTGCTCGGGGTAGCTCGCGAGGCCCTGCCGGCACACCTCCACCGCTTCCCGGTGCTGTCCCCGCTCCCGGAGGAGGCGCGCGGCCCCGGACGCCTTCTCCGCCGCCGTCTCCCGGTCTCCCACGGCCAGGTAGGCCTGCATGAGCAGGATCACGGGGCGCTCGGAGCCGGGGTCGAACTTCTCCGCCTTCTGCAGCGCGTTCACGGCTTCCCCGGTCCGCCCCTCCGCGATGAGGATCTCTCCCAGCGCCGCGAGAGCCCGGGCGGCGGCCCGCTTCTCGTCGATCTTCTCGTAGCACATCACGAGCTGCTCGATCGTGGCGATGTCGCGGGGATCCTTGACGTGGGCCCGTTCCAGCACGCGGACGGCGGTCTCGATCTCCTTCTTGTCGATGAGCTGCCAGGCGATCCGGGTGAGCTCCGTGAAGTCGGCGGGCTGGATGAAGCGGCGCTCGACGAGCTCCTTCAGGATGGTGGCGGTGTCGAAGCGGGAGAGGTGGTGCTCGTCGAGGATCTCCTCGATGCTGCGGGTCCCGTCGACGGCGGCATAGACCGCGGCCTCCTCGCGGCCCCCCGCGGGGTCCAGCTCGGGACCCGCGAGCCCGGAGGGGACGTAGTATTCGCCGAAATCGGGGATGAACTCGCGGATCCGGTCCCACTCGTCGATGCGGCGGGCGGCCTCCATGACCACCGCCCCGGCGTCGAAGACGCAGGCCGCATACTGGGAGGGGGGGGGAGTGTCCGGGGGGGGAGGTCCCTCCAGGAACTCGAACTCGCCCTCCGTCCAGGTGAAGAGATCGTAGAGCTCCTCGGCGGCCTGGTAGCGGAGGGCCTCCTGCACGTCCTCCGGGCGGCACAGGCCGAGGCGGACGAGGACCTCTCCCAGGCGTCCGCCGTTCACGCGCTGCTCTCCCAGCGCGATGTCGAGATCCTTGGGCGTGATGCGGCCGATCCCGGCCAGGTAGCGGCCGAGCCGGAAGCCGGTGATGGTCCTTCCCGAGAGGAGGCAGATGCCCTCGGGGGTGAAGAGGATCCGCTTCTCCTCGCTCCCGCTCCGGACCACGAGCGTCCCGGCCTGCCGGTTCATGCTGAGCGTCTGGAAGATGTCGCCCAGGTTGATGTTTCTCAGGTCACCGCCGAGCGCCATGGGCCCCTCTACCTCCCTCCGGGCTTTGGCCGGGAAGCGCGGATCCGGATGCTAGAATTCGCTCGATTTCCAGTCATCCATCGGATTCCGGTCCCGGGGGACCATAGGCAAAACAGGGGCATGATCCACTTTCGCTGCGGGTGCGGAGCCACCCTGTCGGTGGGGGAAGAACGGGCCGGCGGCCCGGTGTGGTGCTCCCACTGCGGGAGCGCGGTGACGGTCCCGCAGGTGCCGGAGGGGGGGGGGCGGCCGCCCCGCCGCGACACCCCTCCCCACGACTTCGACGCGGAGATCGTCACCGCCGCCCGGACCCGGCCGCCCCGGAGGGTCAAGACCCCCGAGGACCGGAAGGCCCCCGCGCCTTCGCCGGAGCGGCCCCCGGACTACGACCTGCGGCGGGTACGGCGCGCTCCCCGCACCCTGCGGATGGTGGCGGGGGGCGGCGTGCTCGCCCTCGTGGCGGGAGGCGTCCTCGTCCTCCTGCTCGGGCCCTGGACCCTGCCCTGGCGGGCGGGGGCCGCGTCGCTCCTGCTCGTGCTCGCGGCGCTGCTGGCGGCGGGACTCGCGGCCCTGGGGGAGGTCTGCCGGGCCCTGGTGGGGCTCGCCGAGCGGCAGAGGGAGATCGCCGTCCGGGTCGAAGAGGCCAGGCGGGAGGTCCCCGGGAAGCCCGCAGGCTAGCCTGCGAGGGCGGCGAGCGTCTCGGGACCGGGCGGGGCGGCCGGACCCCGCTCGGTGATGACGGCCCGCACCAGCTCCGCGGGGGTCACGTCGAAGGCGGGATTGTAGGCCCGGACCCCGGGAGGGGCGGTGCGGCGCCCGAACCCCTCCGTGACCTCCGCGGGGTCGCGCTCCTCGATGGGGATGGCGCCGCCCTCCGGCACCGTGGGATCCACGGTGGAGAGGGGGGCCACCACGTAGAAGGGGACCCCGTAGCGCCGGGCCGCCAGGGCCAGGCCGAGGGTCCCGATCTTGTTCGCCACGTCGCCGTTCGCGGCGATGCGGTCCGCGCCGACGAAGACCGCCTCCACCTTCCCGGAGGCGAGAACGGACGCCGCCGCGGAATCGCAGATCAGCACCACCTCCACCCCCGACCGGGTGAGTTCCCAGGCCGTGAACCGGGCGCCCTGGAGAAGGGG
>JAOZQC010000033.1:5000-6717 GCA_029932425.1 Planctomycetota bacterium
TGGGGGCGCGTCTCGTCCGCGTAGACGGTGATCCGCTTGCCCTCCGCGGCGGCGGCGTGGAAGACTCCCAGGGCCGTCCCCAGGCCTCCCGTGGCCAGGGCCCCCGCGTTGCAGTGGGTGAGATAGGTGCCGCCGTCGCGCACCAGGTCCGCGGCGTGGCGGGCCATGGAGAGGCAGGCGTTCCGGTCCTCCTCGTGGATCCTGCGGGCCTCGCGGAGCAGGAGATCCGGGATCCGGGCCGGAGGGTCCCCACGCTCCGCGGCCCCGATCATCCGCCGGAGGGCGAACGAGAGGTTCACCGCCGTGGGCCGGGAGGCGGCGAGGCGGGCGGCGTGGGCGCGGAGCCTCTCCAGGTAGCGCTCCGCGGGGAGGTCGGCGGGGAGGGAGCGGGCGGCCAGGACCAGGCCGTAGGCGGCGGCGATCCCGATGGCGGGAGCCCCGCGCACGGCGAGGCGGCGGATGGCCGCCCCCACCTCCTCGGCGGAGGCGGGCTCGATCTCGCGCTCCGTCTCCGGAAGGAGGGTCTGGTCGAGGAGGAGCAGGCGGCCGGAGACGCCGCCTTCCCAGCGCAGGGCGGGGGGCAGCTCAGCGGCCGCCACGTCCGCCCTCGAAGCGGCGCCGGACCTCCCGGTCGGCCTGGCGGACGGAGGCCGCCATCTCCTTCCGGCGGGCGGCCAGGCGCTCCGCCAGCGCGGGGTCCGCCAGGGCGAGGATGCGGGCGGCGAGGAGGGCCGCGTTGCCCGCGCCCCAGACGCCCACCGCCACGCCGGCCACGGGGAAGCCGGGAGGCATCTGCACCGTGGCGTAGAGGGCGTCCAGCCCGGAGAGGGGCGAGGCCTCGATGGGAACCCCGATGACGGGGAGGTCGGTGTGGGCGGCCAGGGTGCCGGCGAGCGCCGCCGAGCCCCCCGCTCCCGCGATGAGCACCCGGAGCCCGCGCCGCGCGGCCGCCCGGGCGTAGCGGCGGGTCTCGTCGGGGGTGCGGTGGGCGGAGAGGACCCGGACCTCGAAGGGGATCTCGAGCTTCAGGAGGGCCGAGGCGGCGTGCTCCATGACGGGGAGGTCGGAGGCGCTGCCCATGACCACCCCCACGCGGGGCGCGGTCACGAGAGGGCCTCGGGCCGGCGGCCCAGGATGCGCTCGGCGATCTCCACGTACCGGCGGGCCGTCTTCTCCACGATGGGAGGGGGCAGCGGGGGAGGGGGAGGCCGCCGGTCCCAGTCGAGCGTCATGAGGTAGTCGCGGACGATCTGCTTGTCGAAGGAGTCCTGGGGCCGCCCCGGCTCCCAGGTCTCCCGGTCCCAGAAGCGGGAGGAGTCGGGGGTGAGCGCCTCGTCCACGAGGAGGAACGTCCCGCCGCCGTTCGTGCCGAACTCGAACTTGGTGTCGCAGAGCAGGATCCCCTTCTCCTCGAGGATGTCCGCCCCCCGGCGGTAGAGGGCGAGGGTCGTCTTCTCCAGGCGGGCGGCCGCCTCCTCCCCCACGATGGCCCGCGCCCGCTCCAGGGTCACGTTCTCGTCGTGGCCCTCCTCGGCCTTGGTGGACGGGGTGAAGATGGGCTCGGGGAGCTTCGAGGAGAGCTGCAGCTCGGCCGGCAGCGGAATCCCGCAGATGGGCAGTTGGCGGCACGGATCGCAAGTTACGAACTCGCGGCGCGGATGCAATTGTCCGTGCCCGGCATCAGCGACTTGAGCCAAGAGCCACAGCATCTGCTGCA
>JAOZQC010000033.1:6727-13560 GCA_029932425.1 Planctomycetota bacterium
GGACCCCGTCTCCCGGTACTCGCGGTAGCCGGACCCCGCCAGGTAGCCCCGGGCGATGCACTCGAGGGGGAGGACGCGGGCCTCCCGGACCAGCATGGCGCGGCCCCGGAGGATCTCCTCGTGCCGCCGGACCGCCTCCGGCATCCGGGAGACGTCGGTGGTGAGGAGGTGGTTCTCCACGAGGTCCGAGAACGCCCGGAACCAGAACTCCGTGAGGGCGGTGAGCACGATCCCCTTGCCCGGGATACCCTCCGAGAAGACGACGTCGAAGGCCGAGAGCCGGTCCGTGGCCACGACGAGGAGCCCCTCCGGGAGGCGGTAGATGTCGCGGACCTTGCCCCGCTTGACGAGCGGGACTCCGGGCAGGTCGGTGGAGACGACGGGGACGGGCATGGCACCTCCTCTCGTTTCTCCGTGGTTTCTACCATCGGGGCCCGTGCGCGGCCAAGCCCCGGAGGGGATCCGCACCGTTTCCCGGGACGGGGCGCGGAGAGCGTACGTTCCGGGCAAGGCGCCACGGGGACTCGACTCTTCCCGGGTCGTGGAGGGGGAGCGACACGGCGGGGGACGGCGGGATCCGGCGAAAACCGTGCGTCCTCATGGGAGATGCGGGCTAGACTTCGCGGCACCGCCATGGACTTCCAGCAGATCATCCTGGGGCTCTCCACGTACTGGTCCGACCAGGGAGCGGTCCTCCTCCAGCCCTACGACATGGAGGTGGGGGCGGGGACGTTCTGCTGGCCCACGGCCCTCCGCAGCCTGGGCCCGGAACCCTGGAGGGCGGCCTACGTGCAGGCCTGCCGGCGGCCCACCGACGGGCGTTACGGGGAGAACCCCTTCCGGCTGCAGCACTACTACCAGTACCAGGTGCTCGTGAAGCCCGCTCCGGAGGATGCGCAGGAGCTCTTCCTCGGGTCGCTCGCGCACCTCGGCCTCGATCTCCGGCGTCACGACGTCCGGTTCGTGGAGGACGACTGGGAGAGCCCCACCCTGGGGGCCTCGGGCCTGGGCTGGGAGGTGTGGCTCGACGGAATGGAGGTGACGCAGTACACCTACTTCCAGAAGATGGGGGGCTTCGACCTCGACGTGGTCTCCCTGGAGCTCACCTACGGGCTCGAGCGCCTGGCCATGTTCCTCCAGGGAAAGAGCTCCATCTTCGACGTGGAGTGGGTGGAAGGGGTGACCTACGGGGACGTCTACCGCCGCGCGGAGGTGGAGTTCTCCCGGTACAACTTCGAGCTGGCGGATGCCGCGGTCACGGCGAGGCAGTTCGAGGAGCACCACGCCGCCTGCCTCCGGCTCCTCGAGGAGGGGGTGGTGCTCCCCGCGTGGGACATGGTGCTGAAGTGTTCCCACCTCTTCAACCTGCTGGACGCCCGGGGCACCATCGGGGTGAACCAGCGGGCCGGGTACATCGCCCGGGTGCGCGGAATCGCCCGGGCCTGCTGCCGGGCCTGGATGGAGGGCTCGGGCGGCCCGCGCGCGAAGGAGAGCGGATCCCATGCGAACGGTTGACCGGTGGTCCCGGGGGGTGGTGTTCCTCGCCGCGTCCCTTCTCGTCTCCGCCGCCGCGCGGGCGGAGATCCCGGAGGTGGAGAGGGAGATCGCCCGGCAGGACGAGATGGACCGCGCGGGGCGCCTGGACCTGGCGGTGAAGCAGGCGCGGGAGGCCCTGGAGGAAGAGGACACCGCCCTCCGCCGCTATCTCCTGGGCCGGGCCTACGGGTTGCAGCGGAAGCTCGAGGAGGCGCGGGCCCAGTTCGACTGGGCGCTGGAGAGGGACCCCACCTTCGCCTACGCCTACCTGGGGCTCGGCATCTACCACATGCTGAAAGGGAATCCCCGGGAAGCGGAGAAGCAGCTGCGCCTGGCCATGGAGACGGACCCCCGGTTCGTGCGCGCGCACGCGCAGCTCGGGAAGCTCTATCTCCTGCAGGGCGACGGGATCTCCGCCGAGCAGGAGTTCCTCGAGGTGCTGAAGTACGCCCCGGGCCACCTGGAGGTCCGGGCGCTCCTGGCCGAGCTCTTCCTCCGGGAGAAGCGCTACCGGCGGGCGGAGCAGGAGTTCCGGGCGATCCTGGCCCGTTCCCCGCGGGAACAGGCCGCGCGGAAGGGGCTCGCCCTGGCTCTCATGCTCCAGCGGAAGCCGGACGAGGCGATCCGCGAGTTCGAGAAGGTGATCGCGGGGGATCCCAAGGACTACGAGTCGTACGTCTTCCTGAAGAAGCTCCAGGAGGGGAAGGGCGATCGGGAGGGGGAGAAGAAGACGCTGCGGCGCCTCATCGCGGCCGCTCCGGAAGGAAGCCGGATCCGGAAGGACGCGCAGGCCGAGCTGGATCGCCTGGAGAAGGGGCTGCCCGCTCCCCCGAGGGCCATCACCTTGCGGGGGCTCCTGGCGAAGCTCGACTCCAAGGACGTGGAGGAGCGCCGCCGGGCGATGCGGGTGCTGGTGGACCTGGAGATCGTGCCCACCCGCAGGCGGATGGTGGAGATGGTGCGCGACCCGGACAAGGTGATGCGGACCCTGGCCGTGCGCAACCTGGCGAACACGGGGGGCCGCAACGCGATCCCCCTCCTGGAGATGCTGCTCGTCCACGAGAAGGACCGGGATCGGGCGTTCGAGGTGCGCGGGGCGGCGGCGGCGGGACTCACCCGGATCGGATCCCCCGCGGCGGTGCCGGTCCTGCTCCGGGCGCTCTCCGACGAGAGCGGCTACGTCTTCCGGCTCGTGGTGGAGGGCCTGAGGAAGTTCACGGGGCAATGCTTCCTCGGCGATCCGGAGGCCCCGATCCCCGAGGAGAAGCGGGCGGAACTCGTCCGGGCCTGGAGGGCCTGGTGGCGGGGACCCCGGGCCCTCTCCGTGAAGCTGGACGCCATCGACGACCTGCAGGACCTGAAGGTCCGGCGCCTGGCCCTCTACCTCGTGCTCCTGCTCCAGGATCCGCAGGCGATGGTGGCGCGGTGGGCCCTCGAGGCCTTCGAGTTCCTCACCCGCTCCCGGATCGGCGACGGGGCGGACCTGGCCACGGCGGAGGGCCGGAAGCTGGTGCGGCGCCGGGCCGAGGCCGTGTTGCGCAAACCCTGAGGGCGGGGCGAGACCATGCCTGACCTCCTGATCGAGATCGAGACCGAGGAGCTGCCGCCGGCCGTGGTGGGGCCGGCGGCGGAAGCCCTGGTCCGGGGCGTGCGGGAGGCCCTGGAGGAAGCCCGGATCCGGACGGGGCCCGCCACGGGGCTCGCCACCCCGCGCCGCCTGGTCGCGCACGTGGCGGACGCCGCGGATCGCGGCGCGAGCCTCACCGCCCGGCGGAGAGGTCCCCCGGCCTCCGTGGCCTTCGACGCCGGGGGAAGGCCCACGAAGGCCGGCCGGGGCTTCGCGCGCGCCCAGGGCGTGGACCCCGCCGCCCTCGAACGGATGGAGACGGAGAAGGGGATCTACGCGGCGGTCACCGTGACGGAGGAGGGCCGGGAGCTCGCGGCGGTGCTCGCGGAGAAGCTGGAGTCGATCCTCGGGAGCATCCCCTTCCCCAAGAAGATGCGCTGGCCGGGGAGCGACATCCCCTTCGCTCGTCCCATCCGGAGGGTGGTGGTCCTCCACGGGGAGGCGGTGGTGCCCCTGAGCGCGGCGGGGTGCCGCGCGGACCGGATGTGCCGGGGGCACCCGTTCCTGGCGCCGGAACCGTTCCCGCTGGCTTCCGCGGATCTCCACGCGTACCGCGGGGAGCTGGAGGCCCGCCGGGTGGTCGTGGACTTCGAGGAGCGGCGCCGGAGGATCCGGGAGGCGATCGTGCGGGGCGGGGGCGGCGAGCCGTCGGGGGGGCCGGAGGCGGCCCTCCTCGACGAGGTGGCGAACCTGGCCGAGTGGCCGGTGGTCATCGAGGGGCGCCTGGACGAGAGGTTCCTCGAGCTTCCCCCCGAGGTCCTGGAGACGGCCCTGCGCGTCCACCTCCGCTTCTTCCCCGTGCGTGGCGCCGGGGGAACGCTCGAACCGCGGTTCTTCTCCGTGATGGACCGGGATCCCGAGTCCGCGGACCTCGTGCGCGAGGGCAACGAGAGGGTGCTCGCCTCCCGCCTCGCCGACGCCCGCTTCTTCTTCGAGGAGGACCGGAAGAAGCGCCTCGCCGATCGCCTGCCCGAGCTGGCGGAGAAGGAGCTGCACGAGGGGCTGGGGTCCTACCGGGACAAGGCGGAGAGGCTCGAGAGGCTCGCCGGCTGGCTGGCGGAGGCGGCGGGCTGGCCCGGAGAGGCGGCCGCCGCCCGGCGGGCGGCCCTCCTCGCCAAGGCGGACCTGGTCACCGAGATGGTGGGGGAGTTCCCGGAACTCGAGGGGACCATGGGCCGCATCTACGCGGAGAGGGACGGGGAACTCCCGGAGGTGGCCGCCGCGGTGGAGGACCACTACCGGCCCCGGGGACCGGGAGACGCCCTGCCGCGGGGCCGCGTGGGGGTGCTGGTCTCCCTGGCGGAGAAGCTCGACAACCTGGCGGGGTTCTTCCTGGCGGCGGGCCCTCCCTCGGGGGCGGCGGACCCCCACGGCCTCCGGCGCCAGGCGCTGGGCCTGATCCGGGTGGTGCAGGGAGGCGGGGTGAGGATCGATCTGGGGGCCGCCCTCCGGGAGGCGGCGCGGGAGGTGGGAGCCCCGGACCCGGAGCGCCTGGGCGGACGGGTGCGGGAGTTCGTGGGGGAGCGGCTCTACCACGCCTGCCTGGAGGAAGGCTACCGCCTCGATCTCGTGCGGGCCGTCCTGGCGCCGGGCTTCGACGATCTCCTTTCCTTCCGGGCCCGGCTGGAGGCGGTCACGGAGGCCTCGGGGAAGCCCTGGTGGCCGGACCTGGTGACCCTGGTGGAGCGGGCCGCCAACATCCTGCGCGGCGCGGACGCGGGCGACGTGGTGGATCCCGATCTCGTCGAGGAACCCGCGGAGCGGACCCTCCACGAGGCGCTCCTCCGGCACGGTCCGGACATCGAGGATCTCGTGCGGCGGGGCGAGTACGTGGCGGCCGCCGAGCGGCTGGTCACGGAGCTCTCCGCGGCGGTGCACCGGTTCTTCGCCGAGGTGTTCGTGAACGTGGAGGACCCCGCCCGGAGGGCGAACCGCCTGGCGTTGCTGCGGCGGGTGGACGATCTCTTCGGGCGCTCGGTGGCGGACCTCTCCACGATCGGGCGGAACCGGGACGGCGGGGGATGATCGACCTGCACGCCCACTTCCTCCCCGGCGTGGACGACGGCGCCCGCTCCCTCCGGGAATCCCTCGAGATGCTGCGCCAGGCCGAGCGGGACGGGACCGAGAGAATCGTGGCCACGCCCCACCAGCTCCACCCCGCGGGATACCACGTGGAGCCCGCGCGGGCCCGGGAGAAGCTGGCCGAGGTCGAGGCGGCGGCGCGGGCGGAGGGCCTGGAGCTCGAGCTGGGGCTGGCCGCCGAGGTGCACTTCTCGGAGGGAATCCCCGAGGGGGTGGCGGAGGGGAGGATCCTCCCCCTCTCCCCCTGCGGGCGCTACTTCCTGTTCGAGCTGCCGGTGACGAGCATTCCCGGGAACATCCACGAGGTGGTCTTCGCCCTGCAGACCGCGGGCTGCTACCCGGTCCTCGCGCACCCGGAGCGGAACTTCGAGGTCATGGCCCGGCCGGAGATCGCCCGGGACCTCCGGAAGCGCGGCGTGCTGCTGCAGGTCACGGCGATGTCGATCACGGGGCGGTTCGGCCGGGGCTCGGAGAAGGCGGCGAAGAGGCTCCTGCGGTGGGGGGCGGTGGACGTGATCGCCTCCGACGCGCACAATCCGCGGCGGCGGCCTCCCGGTCTGGCCCGGGCGGTGAAGGCGGCCTCGCGGCTGGTGGGGAGGGAGGCCGCGGAGCGGATGGTCACGGAGACCCCCCGGAGGATCCTCGAGGGGAAGGAGATCTACTGACCCCTTCCGCGGGGACCGGGCGCCGGGAGGGTCCGGGGCGGATCGGGAAGGGAGGCGCGGTGAAGGAAGGAGTCCTGCTCACGGGAGGCGCGGGCTACATCGGGAGCCACACGCGGAAGGCGCTGCGGAAGGCGGGCTACCGGGTGGTGGTGCTGGACGACCTGTCCGAGGGGCACCGGGAGGCCGTGGGGGACGCGGACCTCGTGGTGGGAGACGCGGGATCCCGGGAGGCGCTGGACCCGATCCTCGCCGGGGGAGGGGTGAAGGCGGTGATCCACTTCGCCGGCCGCTGCTACGTGGGCGAGTCGGTGCGGCGGCCCCGGCGCTACTACCGCGAGAACCTGGTGGGATCCCTCGCGTTGCTCGCGGCCATGGTGGACGCGGGCGTGGAAGCGATCATCTTCTCCTCGAGCTGCGCCGTGTACGGCGACCCGGGCGGAGAGGACCTCGACGAGGAGCGCCTCCCCGCCCCCGTGAACCCCTACGGCCGCACGAAGGCCGCCGTGGAGTGGGCGATCCGGGACCACGCCCGGGCCTACGGGCTGCGCTACGTGATCCTCCGCTACTTCAACGCTGCGGGAGCGGATCCCGAGGGCGAGCTCGGCGAGGACCACGACCCGGAGACGCATCTCGTCCCCCTGGTGATCCGGGAGGCCCGGGAGGGGAAGGGGGAGCTGCGGGTGTTCGGCACGGACTACCCCACCCCGGACGGCACGTGCATCCGGGACTACGTCCACGTCTCCGATCTCGCGGACGCCCACGTCCGCGCGGTGCGTCACCTCCTGGAGGGGGGGGCGAACGAGACCCTGAACCTGGGAACGGGCACGGGCCATTCGGTGCGGTCGGTGATCCGGGCCGTGGCCGAGCGCGCGGGACGTCCGGTCCGGTACAGGGAGGCGCCGCGCCGGCCGGGGGACCCGCCT
>JAOZQC010000423.1 GCA_029932425.1 Planctomycetota bacterium
ACGCTCGTGGCCTCGAAGGCGGAGGTCATATTCATGTCCAGCTTGCCGAGCACTTCGTCCTGCTCCCAGTAGTAGTTCATGTTGCTCTGCACTTGCTCGAGATAGCTGCAAGTCACACCGCCGGCGTTGGCAAGGAGATCGGGGATGAGAAAGAGCCCGCGGTCCCGGAGAATGGCGTCGCCTTCGGGGCTCGTGGGGCCGTTCGCACCCTCGGCTATGATTTTCACCCGGCGTGAGATGCGGGCGGCGGTCGTCTCCGTAACCTGGTGTTCCAGCGCACACGGCATCAGGATATCCACGTCTTGCTCGATCCATGCATCGCCCGGGAGGACCTCCAATCCCACGGACTCCGCCTTCTCCCTGTCGATCCCTCCAAAACGATCAGTGATGCCAAGGACCTCATCGAGGTCGATACCGTCCTTGTTCCGGAAGGAGTAGGGTTGTTGGGCCTTCTGATCCCAGCACGAAACACAGGTCACCGTCCCTCCGATCTGCGTATAGAGCCGGACGGCGTGTTGCGCCACGTTCCCAAATCCCTGCACGGAAGCCTTCGTGTCTTTCGGATGGAGACCCAGTTCCTTCAAGGCTTCGCGAATCGTGAAGACAAGGCCGAAACCCGTCGCCTGAGTTCGACCGAGAGAGCCGCCCATTCCCACGGGTTTGCCGGTGATAAAGCCCGGCAGCCTTTCCCCCCGGAGGACTTCGTATTCGTCCAGCATCCAAAGCATGTGCTGGGCACTCGTCATGACGTCGGGAGCGGGAACGTCCTGGTTGGGCCCCACATTCCGTATCAACTGGCGAATCCAACCGCGGCAGAGGTTCTGCTGCTCGGTGGAGGACAGATTGTGGGGATCGCAGATCACGCCACCTTTTCCGCCCCCCAGTGGGATATCCACGGTCGCGCACTTCCATGTCATCCACATGGCAAGGGCGCGCACCGTGTCGATGGTCTCCTGAGGGTGAAAGCGGATCCCACCCTTGCAGGGGCCTCGGGCGTCGTTGTGCTGCACGCGAAACCCCTGGAACACTTTCATGCTGCCGTCATCCATTCGTACGGGAATCAGGAAGTGGTACTCGCGGAGCGGTCGCCGGAGCAGGTCGCGCAGGGCGGTCTCGAGGCCCAAGAGCTCCGCGATACGATCGAACTGCGTTTGAGCCATGTGGAACGGATTGAAGGGCTTTGCGTTCATCAGTTCACCTCTGCCTACTTGTCGGCCCGCCGGGGAAAGAACTTGCTGCAAGCACAGGCGGATGGGGAAACGAACACCTACTCTCTCGCGTTGACGCCAAGACTGGTTTCCTTTCGGTGCGACGTCGACCGCAGCTACGGCCGGATTCTCTCGTATGACGCCGGAATCGCGAAAGGAGATCCGATCGCCGCTTCCCGGCGGACGCACGCAAGAATCAACCGATCGTCCGATAGGTCGAACCCCTTGTTTTCCGTTTCGGGATTCCCTGCGCGGCGGCCGATCATGGTCCGGCATCGACCGCTGCGAGGAAGGGGTCGGGCCCTACTTGCCGGGCGTGCGGGCGATGGCTCCAAGCCGGTGGTAGGAACGGGGTTCCATCGAAGCGCGGAACCTGTGGTCCAGACTCGCCTGTCTTCGGCGAAAGATCGTCGGGAAGGGCCAGGGGTGACGAGGAGTCGACCCTTTGCGGGTCGATGACGAGGAGCAACCCCGCCGTGGGCGGCGAGATCCGCCGAACACCGGGCGTCTTGATGAGGAATGCGGGCTACGGGAGGTTCCACGGTGATCGCAGCCGTCCCCTCGCTTCTGGACTGTTTCCTCCTGGCCGCGGGAGGTCTCCTGGCCGGAGCCCTCGGCGGGCTCCTCGGGCTGGGGGGCGGGATCGTGCTCATGCCCCTCCTCCGCTTCGGGATCGGGCTCTCCCCCGCCCGGGCGGCGGGCACGTGCATCCTCGCCGTGCTCTTCACCTCCACCGGGGGGACCTGCCGGCACGTCCGCCGGGGGAACCTCCACGTGCCCTCGCTCCTGCCCGTCGTCCTCTCCGGGGTCCTCGCGGCCGCCCTCTCCTCCGCGGCCTTCGGAGCCCTGGCCCGGAGGGGGCGGTGGCTCGACCTGGGCATCGGGATCGTGTTCCTCCTCGTGGCGGCCCGGATGCTCCATACCGCCTTCGCCGGGCGCGGCGGGGCCCGCGGCGGGAAGCCGTCCGGGAACCGGCTGCCGGGCACCCCGCTCTCGAAGGCCGGGATCGGGGTCGCGGCCGGGACGCTCCCGGGCCTCCTCGGCATCGGGACGGGGGGCATCCTGGTTCCCGCGTTCACCTTCCTCCTCCACGCCCCCCTGAAGACCGCCATGGCCGCCTCGCTCGCCTGCTTCGCCGCCACCGCCCTGGTGAGCTCGGCCTTCAAGATCGCCCAGGGCTACACCGACCTCGGCATCGCCCTGCCCCTCTGCCTCGGCACCTGGCTCGGCGCCTACCTGGGGGCGACCCTGAACCGCCGGTTCCCCGCGGGTGGCCTGGCCGTCCTCTTCGGCGCCCTGTTCCTCTACGTGTCGGCGAAGTTCCTGCTCCTCTCCTTCGGAGTGCGGGTCTGAGTCCGGGGGGCTCCGCCCCTCCCGCCCCGGGCGTCGACCCGGATCGCCAGCGCCATGAGCACCGACCCCGCGAGGAGCCGGGGCAGGTCGGCCGTTTCCCGGAAGAGGAGGAGGGAGCACAGCACGGCCAGGGGGATCTTCACGTTGTTGAAGGCCGCCAGGGTGCCCACCCCCACCCGGGTCGCCCCCTTGTTCCAGAGGAAGAAGCAGACCCCGGAGGCGACGACGCCCAGGTAGACGAGCACCAGCGCCTGCGGCCACGTGACCGGGAAGGACCGGGAGGACAGGCCGGGGAGCGTGGCCAGAAGCGCCACCCCCGCGGCGCCCGCGTAGAGCAGGGCGAAGATCCGGTGATCCGAGAGCTCCGGGTGCTCCCGCCGCAACCGCCGGTAGAGGACCTGGCCCGCGGCGAAGGCCAGGTTCGACGCCTGCACGAGGAGGATGCCCGGGAGCACGGGAGGCCCTCCCGGTCTCCGCCACTCGATCACCGCCGCCCCGGCGACGGCCAGCAGGGCCGCGAGGTGGAATCGCATCCCCGGCCGCCGGGAAAGGAGGCTCTCGCAGAGCGTGACGTAGAGCGGGGTCGTGATGGTGAGCAGGGCCACCTGCCAGCTCTGGAGGTAACGGAAGGAGTGGAAGTAGGCGACGTACATCACGCCGAACTGGAGGGCTCCGATGCCCGCGAGCCGCAGCCGCGGGCCCCGCGGGAGGCCGCGCAGGCGCAGGAAGGGCAGGAAGACGAGGAGGGCGAGGACCAGGCGGACCAGCGCGCAGGCGTCCCGGTCGAGACCCGCGAGCACGTTCCCGATCAGCCCGAAGGAGAACGCCCAGACCAGGGACACCATGACCAGGTAGACCATCCGCGAGCTTCTCCGAGACGGAGGCCTTCCGCGACCTCCGGATCCAACACGGCACGATGGCACGGACCGAGGAGGCAGCCAAGGAGGATCCCTTCCGGTGAAGCGGGGCCGTCTCCAGGGCTTCCGGACGGACGCGCGAAGGACGGCACTCTCGATGTGAGTGAATCAGGGCCGTACCCCAGAG